>NZ_JBQCWY010000024.1:0-17022 GCF_051956955.1 Neisseria sp. P0021.S005
TACTAATTCAGATGATTATTTTAGTGTATGAAAATCTGATAATCGGTTACATGCTCCTACTAAACGGAGTTTTCTATGCCTAAATCATGAAAATTCGACCATAAAAAAGGCCGTCTGAAACCTTGATGACAACTTTCAGACGGCCTCCATAACGGATTAAAATAAGCTTTTCCACTTAAACCGGATTCAAACCATGAACACTTCCGCCTTTTTTCCCCATATCACCCTTATCGGCGTCGGTTTAATCGGCGGTTCGTTCATGCTCGACCTCAAACGCTTGGGACTGGTGCAAACCGTTACCGGCATCGACACCAATGCCGACAACCTAAATTACGCACTCGAATGCGGCATCATCGACCATGCCTATCCGAATATTTGCGCCGAAAGCATCGGCAATGCCGATTTGGTTTTGATTGCCACACCAGTCTCCGTCCTGCCTGACGTATGCCGCGACATCAAGCCTTTCTTAAAAGAAACGGCCTGCGTTTCCGATGTCGGCAGCACCAAACAATCGGCACTAAATGCCTTCCGCACCCACTTGTCCGAGCGCCTGCCGCAATGTTTTGCCGCCCACCCGATTGCCGGTTCGGATCAAAGCGGCGCAAAATCCGCGCGTTGCGGTTTGTTTCAAAACAGCCGCCTGATTATTACCTTGCACGGCCACGAGGCTTCAGACGGCCTAAGACGGTTGAAAAGCCTGTGGCAGGCGGTTGGTTCGCAGATTTTCACCATGAGCGCCGAAGAACACGACAATATTTTTGCCGCTGTTTCCCACTTGCCGCACTTGACCGCCTTTGCCTATGTCCACGCTTTGTTCGACCATCCGCACGGCAAAGACTACCTCCCCTATGCCGCCACCGGCTTTCGCGACTTTACCCGCATTGCTTCCAGCCACCCTGCCGTTTGGACAGACATCTGCATGGCCAACCGCCCTGCCCTGCTCAAACTGACCGGCGACTTGAAAGAACAATTATCCAAATTGGAACAACTCCTTTCAGAAGGCAACAAAACCGAGCTTTACCGCTATTTTGAAGAAGCCGCACAAATGCGTAATGACTGGCTGAAAAACCGTTAACCCTGTTTTCAGACGGCCTGATGCCTTATCGACCAAACCTTCATCACAATAAAAAGGGCATCTGTTAAGATGCCCTTTTTTTGATTTCTTACGACTTTAACCAACGTTTCACTCAGTCTTTCAAACGGAACTCAGCCGCTCTGGCGTGCGCGGTCAAGCTTTCGCCATGCGCCAACACGCTGGCGGTTTTGCCCAACTTCTGCGCACCTTGTTCTGAAACCTGAATCAGACTGGAGCGTTTTTGGAAATCATATGTTCCCAAAGGAGAAGAGAAACGCGCCGTGCGGCTGGTCGGCAAAACGTGGTTGGGGCCTGCGCAATAGTCGCCAAGGCTTTCACTGGTATAGCGTCCCATGAAAATAGCGCCGGCATGGCGGATTTTTTTCGCCCACTCTTGCGGATTTTCGACCGACAATTCCAAGTGTTCGGGAGAAATATAGTTGGCGATTTCACAGGCTTCGTCCAAATCTTTAGCCAAAATCATTGCACCGCGGTTGCCCAATGAAGCTTCAATAATCGCACGGCGCGGCATGGTTTCGATCAAACGGTTCATGGCCGTCTGAACTTCGTCCAAATACGCTTGAGAAGTACCGATCAAAATCGCTTGTGCAATTTCATCGTGTTCTGCCTGACTGAACAAATCCATGGCCACCCAATCGGCAGGCGTCGTACCATCGGCAATCACCAAAATTTCAGACGGCCCTGCCACCATATCGATACCGACCACGCCGAACACGCGTCGTTTGGCCGCAGCGACAAAAGCATTGCCCGGGCCGGTAATCTTATCGACCTGAGGCACAGATTCCGTACCATAAGCCAAAGCCGCAACCGCCTGCGCGCCGCCGACCGTAAATACTTTGGTTACACCGGCCACAAAAGCAGCCGCCAACACGATATCGTTGCGCTCGCCTTTCGGAGTGGGAACGACCATGATGATTTCTTTCACGCCGGCAACGTGGGCAGGCATGGCGTTCATGATGACGGAACTCGGATAAGCGGCTTTACCGCCCGGAACATAAATACCGACACGGTCAAGCGGTGTAATCTGTTGACCCAAAAGCGTGCCGTCTTCGTCTTCGTAAGTCCACGACTCCATTTTTTGGTGTTTATGGTAGCTTTCCACCCGTCTCGCAGCCGTTTTCAAGGCCGTCTGAATGTTTTCGGGCAAACGCTCAAACGCAGACTGCAAATCGTCTTGCGTCAGGATTAAATCATCGATGATTTGAGCGGATGTGCCGTCAAAGCGGTTGGTATATTCAATCAGCGCCGCATTGCCGCGTTTTTGAACATCGGCGCAGATGTCGGCAACAATACGGTCAATTTCAGGGTTTTGCGCGGTTTCAAAAGCAAGCAGTGCTTTGAGTTCGGCTTGAAAATCAGGGGATTGGGTGTCGAGTTTCTTCATGGTTTGCTCTCTTCCTTGTTTCGTTCCTATTGTTTTCAGACGGCACCAGCCACACACAGGCCGTCTGAACATTATCTTTTCAAAAAGCCTTTTTTCTGCAAAAACGCCAACATATGCGGCCGCACAGGATTACCCAAGGTTTTGGCCAGCGATTCCTTCCAAGGTATAGGACTGCCCTTGCGCAACTCATAATAATCCGCCACTGCCTGATTATAAGCTTCAACCGCCTCGGCATTCAGGCTCGGACAGGCGTTTTCGGCATACACCATTTCCTTAGGCAGGCGCGGCTTGAGCGGTGGGTCTTGGTCAGGATAACCGAGGCACAGCCCCACCAAAGGCACGCAATAATCCGGCAGGTTCAATACGTCCGATACTTTTTGTGCATTATTACGCAGCGCACCGATATACACGCCACCCAGCCCAAGTGATTCGGCGGCAAGCAATACGTTTTGCGCCATAATGCCTGCATCGACCGCGCCAATCAGGGTTACTTCCGCCCAATCAATTTGCGCATCGGGAAACATTGCCTTGTGTTTGGAAAAATCGATGCAAAACAATAAAAATTCTGCACAATGGACAATATAAGGCGCACTTCCTGCCGCTTCATGTATTTCCTGCCTCAGCACAAGGTCGGAGACACGGATTATAGAAACGCATTGCAGATTGTTAGAAGTTGAGGCCTGTTGTCCGGCGCGAACCAGCGTATTGAGGATTTCATCGGCAATCGGTTCGAAAGTAAACCTGCGGATGGAACGATGGGAAAGAATCGTATCGAGTGTCGGTTTGCTTTGCATCATGACAGGGCTTTCAAACTGGGTTGGCAGACAACTTTTGCCAAAAACTTTTCAGACGGCCTTAGCGGCATTTTCAAATGCCTGAATAATCGGATTCAACAGCGCATATTTGGTTTTCAACGCCGCCTTGTTGACCACCAAGCGGCTGGAAATATCAGCCACATGTTCCACAGCTTCCAAACCATTGGCCTTCAATGTATTGCCGCTGGAAACCAAATCGACAATCGCGTCGCTCAGACCGACCAAAGGCGCAAGCTCCATCGAGCCGTACAGTTTGATGATATCCACATGCACACCCTTGTCGGCAAAGTGTTCGGCGGCAATGTCGGGATATTTGGTGGCAATCCGCAAGCGGCTGCCGGGTTTGGATGCAGCGGCGTAATCAAAACCTTTTTTAACCGCAACCATCATGCGGCATGAGGCAATGTGCAAATCCAAAGGTTGATACAGGCCATCTCCGCCATGCTCGATCAGCACGTCCTTACCGGCAATACCGAAATCCGCCGCACCATATTGCACATAAGTCGGCACGTCGGTCGCACGTACAATTACCAAACGGATATTGTCATGATTCGTACCAATAATCAGCTTGCGCGATTTTTCCGGCTCTTCCGCAGGCACAATACCTGCAGCAGCCAACAGCGGCAGGGTTTCCTCAAAAATTCGCCCCTTGGATAAAGCAATCGTTAAAAGTGTGTCGGTCATTTTTCTTTTCCTTTGCCGTATCAAAAGCAAGAAGGCCGTCTGAAATCCACAACCCATTTCAGACGGCCCCAACTACGGTTTTACAATAAAGTTTTCACATCAGCTGCAATCGTTTCCGGCTCGCTGCCGTAAGGCGAGAAAATCGCCACTTCGCCGTTTTTATCAATCAAATATGCACCTGAAGAGTGGTCAACCAAATAGTTTTCGCTGTCTTCTTTTTGGTTGACTTTAGCCGATACCACACGGTATTGCTGTTTGATGACAGGCAGGCTTTGATCGCCGGTAGCCGTCAGGCCGATAAAATCAGGGTTGAACTGTTTTGCGTATTTGCCGATTACTTCAGGCGTATCGCGCTCAGGGTCGATGCTGACAAATACCACTTTCACGTCTTTAGCCTGATCGCCTAATTGTTTCAAAGTATCGCTGTAAGTCAGCAACTCGGTTGGGCATACGTCAGGACAGTGGGTATAACCGAAAGACAGGATGACCACTTTGCCTTTCAAATCGCTCAGGCTGAAAGGTTTGCCGTCGCCATCGGTCAATGTAAAGTCGCCGCCAATGTCTTCTTTGCGCATATCGGTACCACGCGCTTGCACTTTGGGTGCTGACTCACCGGAAGCAGCAGGCGCAGCAGAAGCGGCAGGTGTCGAAGAAGCCTCCTTGGCCTCCTCTTTAGGCTGACAAGCAGCCAGAGCAGCCAATGCAAAAGCACTGAGTAAGAAAGTTCGTGTGACGGAAAGCATAAATTTTCTCCAAAACCGTTTCAAATAAGTGAGGCCAAACAACCGCCCGGCCGATATAAAAACAAAACATCTTCATATTAACGCGTTTAACACATTAAATGTAGCCCTTTTTGCAGATAAATACTGCTTTTTTTGTTTTAAAAATCTGCCTCCCATTTAGATAACCATCAAACACAAAAAGTTTAATTCATTAAAAATCAAACAAATATAAAAATAATCCGATTTTTTTTCAATTACTGCTTTACAAGATTCGAGAACTCGCTATAATGACGACTTCTTCGCTAGCCCAGGTGGCGAAATTGGTAGACGCAGGGGACTCAAAATCCCCCGCCGCAAGGTGTGTCGGTTCGAGTCCGACCCTGGGCACCAAATTTAAAAAACCTCTTGATTCAGTCAAGAGGTTTTTTGCTATTTTTCATTTGCAAAAACCTTCTCCTTACTCAAACTGTCAACAATCCATCCACATCAAGATCAATAAAACAGTTTTTTTATTTCTTTAAAATCAACCTTCAATCTATTTTCCCGTTTCAAATGTTAAAAGATGAAAGATTTTATCTTGATTGAACAGTCGGTTTGCGTTATCTTTTCTACTCTTTTTCACAAACTCTGTGTTCCTTTCCAATTGTTTGGACAGTCTGACTGTCGCCGTATTCCCTCAATGCGCGTACCCTAAATCGCTGCTTGATGGAATTGCATTACAGGTGCTGTGGTGAGGCGGATTGTTCCTATTGGTTAGAAACCGCATAAAAGAGGTCAATATGCAATTATCAGGCGCACAAATCGTCGTGCAAAGTCTCAAAGCCGAAGGTGTTGAATACGTATTCGGCTATCCCGGTGGTGCGGTTATCGAAATCTACGATGCCATTTTCCAACTCAACAAATTCAAGCACATTCTGACCCGCCATGAGCAGGCAGCCGTACATGCGGCAGATGCCTATGCCCGCGTCAGCGGCAAAGTCGGCGTGGCCTTGGTAACTTCCGGCCCGGGCGTAACCAACGCATTGACCGGCATTGCTACCGCGTACAGCGATTCCATCCCCCTGGTCATCATCAGCGGCCAAGTGGGCAATTCCCTCATCGGTACAGATGCGTTCCAAGAAGTGGATACGGTCGGCATTACCCGCCCTTGTGTCAAACACAACTTCCTGGTTACCAATATTGGCGAGCTGGCTGATACGATTAAAAAAGCCTTCCAAATTGCCGCCAGCGGCCGTCCGGGCCCCGTTGTCGTCGATATTCCTAAAGATGTTACTCAAGCGATGGCCAAATTCAGCTATCCACAAGAAGACATCTTTATCCGCTCCTACCAACCGGTTGTACAAGGTCACATCGGCCAAATTAAAAAAGCCGTACAAATGCTGGCTTCTGCCAAACGCCCCATCGTTTACTTCGGCGGCGGCGTGGTATTGGGCAATGCCTCCGAGGAAATGACCCAATTTATCCGCATGACCGGCGTACCCTGTACCGGCACATTAATGGGTTTGGGTGCTTACCCTTCCAGCGACCGCCAATTCTTGGGCATGTTGGGCATGCACGGTACCTACGAGGCCAATTTGGCGATGCAAAATGCAGACGTCGTTTTGGCAATCGGCGCGCGCTTTGACGACCGCGTTGTTTCCGTACCGTCAAAATTCTTGGACAAACCCAAAAAAATCATCCATATCGACATCGACCCGTCCAGCATTGCCAAACGCGTTAAAGTGGACATTCCGATTGTCGGCGATGTCAAAAACGTATTGACCGAAATAATTCATCTGTGGGGCAAACAAGAAACTGCGCCTTCAGCCGACTCATTGGACAAATGGTGGAAAACCATCGAAGAATGGCGTTCGCACAACTGCCTGTGGTTTGAAAACGACAGCGAAATCATTAAACCGCAATACGTTGTTCAAAAACTGGCAGAAATTACCAAAAACTCAGCCATTATTACTTCCGACGTTGGCCAACACCAAATGTTTGCCGCTCAATATTATCCATTCGAGCGTCCCCGCCAATGGCTCAATTCCGGCGGTCTGGGTACGATGGGTGTAGGCCTGCCTTACGCCCTCGGTGCCAAACTGGCGGCTCCGGAACAAGACGTCTTCTGTATCACAGGCGAGGGCTCTATTCAAATGAATATCCAAGAGCTGTCCACCTGCTTCCAATATAATGTCCCCATCAATGTCGTTACATTAAACAATGGCTATTTGGGTATGGTTCGCCAATGGCAGGAGCTGTATTATGGCAACCGCGAATCGGAAACCTATTTCGATTCATTGCCCGACTTTGTCAAACTGGCCGAATCCTACGGCCATATCGGCATCCGTGTGGACAAGAAATCCGACGTCGAAGGCGCCTTGTTGGAAGCATTAAACCAAAAAGACCGTTTGGTATTCCTCGACTTTTTGACAGACAAGAAACAAAACGTACTGCCTATGGTCGGCAACGGCAAAGGTTTGGATGAAATGGTTCTGCCGCCGCATATGCGCGATATTGCAAAAGCGTAAGGAGAAAGAAATGCGACATATCTTATCTATTCTGATGGAAAACGAATCAGGTGCGATGAGCCGTGTGGTAGGTTTGTTCTCCGCACGCGATTACAACATCGACTCCCTGGCCGTAGCCCCAACCGAAGACAAAACCTTGTCCCGTATGACCATTGTTACCCACGGCGATGAGCACGTCATCGAGCAAATCACCAAACAACTCAACAAACTGATTGAAGTTGTCAAAGTGGTTGACTTGAACGAAAGCCGTTTTGTCGAACGCGAACTGATGTTGGTAAAAGTCCGCGCCGTCGGCAAAGACCGCGATGAATTCCTGCGATTGACCGAAATCTACCGCGGCAGCGTTATTGATGTAACAGACCGCAGCTATACCATCGAAATCACAGGCTCTACCGAAAAACTCGACTCTTTCCTCGAAACAGTCGGCCGTGCTCAAATTTTGGAAACCGTCCGCACAGGCGCAGCCGGCATCGGTCGTGGCGAGCGTATTTTGAAAATTTGACGCTGTATCGTTCAGACGGCCTTTTACTTTCTATAAAGGCCGTCTGAAAAACAGTAGGAGACAAACATGTCAAGCATCCAAATCGTTGCATTAGTTACCGTCAAACCCGAATACACCGAGGCTCTGGCTGCCCAGTTTAAAGAATTGGTTAAAGCCAGCCGTGCAGAAGAAGGCAACATCAGCTACGACCTGCACCAAGAAATCGGCAAACCCAACCGTTTCGTATTCGTAGAAAGCTGGAAATCCCAAGCAGCTATTGACGAACACAATGCCAGCGAACATTTCCAAAACTTCGTCAAATCCATCGAAGGAAAAACCGAAACACTGGAAATCGTCTTGATGAACCAAGTCCCCGCTTAACCCCTATTACTTTTAACTCAACCCGGATTATCCGGAACCCTCTTACACTAAGGAAATAAAATGCAAGTTTATTACGATAAAGACGCTGACCTCTCTCTGATCAAAGGCAAAACCGTTGCCATCATCGGTTACGGTTCACAAGGTCACGCACACGCAGCAAACCTGAAAGATTCCGGCGTAAATGTCGTAATCGGTCTGCGCCAAGGCGGCTCTTGGAAAAAAGCCGAAGCAGCCGGCCACGACGTGCGCACTGTTGCTGAAGCAACCAAAGCAGCCGACGTTGTAATGATTCTGTTGCCTGACGAAAACCAACCTATCGTATACAAAAACGAAATCGAGCCTAACTTGAAAGAAGGCGCAGTATTGGCGTTCGCTCACGGCTTCAACGTACACTACAACCAAATCGTACCCCGCGCCGACCTCGACGTTATCATGGTTGCCCCTAAAGGCCCAGGCCACACCGTACGCAGCGAATTCCTGAAAGGCGGCGGCGTACCTTCCCTGATCGCCGTTTACCAAGATAAAAGCGGCAAAGCACGTGACATCGCCCTGTCTTACGCCGCAGCCAACGGCGGTACCAAAGGCGGCGTGATTGAAACCAACTTCCGCGAAGAAACCGAAACCGACCTCTTCGGCGAACAAGCCGTATTGTGCGGCGGCGTGGTTGAATTGATCAAAACCGGCTTCGAAACCCTGACTGAAGCAGGCTACGCCCCAGAAATGGCCTACTTCGAATGCCTGCACGAAATGAAGCTCATTGTTGACCTGATTTACGAAGGCGGCATCGCCAACATGAACTACTCCATTTCCAACAATGCAGAGTACGGCGAATACGTAACCGGCGTCGAAGTCATCAACGACAAATCCCGCGAAGCCATGCGCAATGCCCTCAAACGCATCCAAACCGGCGAATACGCTAAAATGTTCATCCAAGAAGGTGCCGTCAACTATGCCAGCATGACAGCACGCCGCCGTCTGACCGCTGATCACCAAATTGAAAAAGTCGGCGCTCAACTGCGTTCTATGATGCCTTGGATTGCCAAAAACAAACTGGTTGACCAAGACAAAAACTAATCTGTCTTTCGATCAAATAAAACCTGCCCGAGCAATCAGGCAGGTTTTTTATATATTTGCAAACCCAGTACACGATAAATTCCAATTACCAAGGCCGTCTGAAAACACGATAAACAATATTCACAACCTAATTTTATACCCCATATTTTATAGCTATCCCGAAATTCCCTTTTAGAAAAACACATTACCAAAATAAAAGACCGCCTTATGCTTCCACCCTGTCTGTAAAAAACAACGTTTCCCTGCAAAAATCACTCAAAACAAGAGGAAAATTTGTTTTCCTAGGCCATAACCTTTATATTATGGTCATGGAATCGTTGAAAGAGAACGATATCGTAATAAGAAGAACGAATGCTCGCTTCTTCACACTTAAAAAAGGAAAACAGCAATGAAAAAATCTCTGATTGCCTTGACTCTGGCGGCTCTGCCTGTTGCAGCTATGGCTGACGTAACTTTGTACGGTCAAATTAAAGCCGGTGTTGAAGTATCCAAAGTAAAATTGGGTGAACAAACTGCTGCTAAACTGGGTCACGAGAAAAGCTCTAAAACTGCTACTGAAATCGCTGACTTCGGCTCACGTATCGGCTTTAAAGGCCACGAACACTTGGGTAACAACCTGAATGCCATCTGGCAAGTTGAACAAAACACTTCTATCGCCGGTGGCGACAAAGAGTGGGCTTCTCGCGAATCTTTCATCGGTTTGGAAGGTGGCTTCGGTAAAGTTCGTGCTGGTAAACTGGACTCTACTGTTAAAAATACTAGTGACAATGTTGACCAATGGGAAAGCAGCAACGGCGCTTTGAATATGTCTGTATTTACTCGTGTTGACGAACGTGCAGTTTCTGTACGTTACGACAGCCCTGTATTCTCAGGTTTCAGCGCAAGCGTACAATATACTCCTCGTGACAATGCTAACCCTTCTGACAAATACACTCACAACGACGCTACCCGTGACACTTACTACGCTGGCCTGAACTACGAAAACTCTGGCTTCTTCGGTCAATACGCCGGTGGTTTCCGTAAAAACGCCGTTTCTGAAAAAGACGGTCACGTACACCGCTTGGTAGGTGGTTACGATGCTAACAACCTGTTCGTATCTGTAGCTGGTCAATACGCTAAAAACTGGGAAACTTTGGGTGATTACGCTCAAGCCCAATCTAACGGTGTTGTAACTTCTGCTATGCGTGCTGCCGGTACTAACGCTTCTAACGTAGTATTCGGTACTGCTGCTGGCTTGGACAGCCGTCCTGCTGAAACTATCGAAGTTGCTGCTACTGCCGCTTACCGCGCTGGTAACGTAACTCCTCGCGTTTCTTACGCTCACGGCTTCAAAGCTAAAGTTGACGGCGAAAAACTGAAAGGCACTCAATACGACCAAGTTATCGTTGGTGCTGACTACGACTTCTCTAAACGCACTACTGCTTTGGTTTCTGCCGGCTGGTTGCGTGGTGCTGAGTCTGGTCCTCACAAAGTTGAAACCATCTCTGGTTTGGTTGGCCTGCGTCACAAATTCTAATCTTCGGATTAGTATGAAAAAGAGCCTGTTTTATGCAGGCTCTTTTTTTATTCTATTCTCTACCCTCAACGAAAATTAATTTAAGCATTGACATATGAAAAAGGCCGTCTGAAACCAATCGGTTTCAGACGGCCTTTAAGCTATCTATCCTTATTGCTAGATTACAATAAGGTCAACAGACAGGCTGAGACCTTTGCAAAATTCCCCAAAATCCCCTAAATTCCCACCAAGACATTTAGGGGATTTCTCATGAGCACCTTCTTTCAGCAAACCGCCCAAGCCATGATTGCCAAACACATCGACCGTTTCCCACTATTGAAGTTGGATCAAGTGATTGATTGGCAGCCGATCGAACAGTACCTGAATCGTCAAAGAACCCGTTACCTCCGAGACCACCGCGGCCGTCCCGCCTATCCACTGCTATCCATGTTTAAAGCCATCCTGCTCGGACAATGGCACAGCCTCTCCGATCCCGAACTCGAACACAGCCTCATCACCCGCATCGATTTCAACCTGTTTTGCCGCTTTGACGAACTAAGCATCCCCGATTACAGCACCTTATGCCGCTACCGCAACTGGCTGGCGCAAGACGACACCCCGTCCGAACTGTTGGAACTGATTAACCGACAATTGACCAAAAAAGGCCTAAAAGTAGAGAAAGCATCCGCCGCCGTCGTTGATGCCACCATTATTCAGACCGCCGGCAGCAAACAGCGCCAGGCCATAGAAGTCGATGAAGAAGGACAAGTCAGCGGTCAAACCACACCGAGTAAAGATAAAGATGCCCGCTGAACAAAGAAAAACGGCCTCTACAAACTCGGTTACAAACAACATACCCGTACCGATGCGGAAGGCTATATCGAGAAACTGCACATTACCCCCGCCAATGCCCATGAGTGCAAACACCTGTCGCCTTTGTTGGAAGAACTGCCCAAAGATATGACCGTCTATGCCGACAAAGGCTATGACAGTGAGGAAAACCGGCAACATCTGGAAGAACATCGGTTGCTGGACGGCATTATGCGCAAAGCCCACCGCAAACATCCGCTGTCGGAAGCGCAAACCAAACGCAACCGATATTTGTCGAAGACCCGTTATGTGGTCGAACAAAGTTTCGGTACGCTGCACCGTAAATTCCGCTATGCGCGGGCAGCCTATTTCGGTCTGCTCAAAGTGAGTGCACAAAGCCATCTGAAGGCGATGTGTTTGAACCTATTGAAAGCCGCCAACAGGCTAAGTGCGCCTGTTGCTGCCTAAAAGGCGGCCCGGATGCCTGATTATCGGGTGTCCGGGGAGGATTAAGGGGGTATTTGAGTAGAATCAGTGGATATGTGAAACAAAAACAGCCGAAAACCTTTATTTAGGTTTCGGCTGTTGGGGAAAAGGAATTTTGCAAAGGTCTCAGGCTTTATTTTTCATTCAAAATCTTACCGACAATCTCGCCCACATCCTTGGACAAACCTTCTTGTGCATGGATTCGTTGCAATTCTTTGGTCATGACGGCTTTGCGGTTGGCTTCCAATTTGTTGCAGATGTTGAAAGCCTGCACCAGTCGAGCAGCAACTTGCGGATTAAAACGGTCGATTTCCATCACTTTATCGGCTACAAAGCGGTAGCCGCTGCCATCTTCTGCATGGAAATGTGGAATATTGCGGCTGAAACTGATCAACAAAGAACGGGCCTTGTTCGGGTTTTCAATACTGAACTTAGGATGACTCAAGGCCGTCTGAACTTGCTGTAAAGTATCTTTGCGGCGGCTTGAAGCAATCAGAGCAAAGTATTTGTCCATTACTAAGGCATCATCGGCGAATTTATCGGCAAATTTCGTCAACAAACGATCGCGAATTTCGCTTTCATTGCTGTTGATTGCGGATAAGATACCCCATTCGTGTGTCATGTTTTGCGCCATTGCCTCGTAATTTTCCGCAACGTGTTCGATATGCGCTGCGTCAGCACGAAGGATAAATGCCCTGCAAGCATTGCGCAAAGTGCGCCAGCCGGCCAATTCCGGGCTGTATTCATAACGAACAGCAGCATCAGCCTGGTTTTCTTGCTCGGCAGCTTGACGGTTCAGCTCGCGCCATTGAGGCAGGAACTTGACGGCAACAGCATTGAGCAAGGCTTCTCGCGCTTGATGAACCTGAATAGGGTCAATATTTTCTTCTTCCGCCCATACATCGGTTTCAGACGGCATTTGCAGCAAAATGGCACGGAATGCCGGATCAAAATCACCGGAAACCACCAAAGCCAAAGCATCCATCAATGCTTTATGTTCCGGCAAAGGACGGCCTTCCGCCAATGCCTGACGGTTGGCGTTAATGGCGCGATGGTACAAGGTTTGAGCAGCTTCCCAACGGGCAAACTCATTTTCATCTGCCGCCAGTAAAGTGGCCAATTCTTGCTCGCTGTACGGATAGTTCAAGGTAATCGGCGCAGAGAAATCACGCAGCAGAGACGGGATAACCGGCTCATTGACGCCGCCCAATACAAAAGTCTGCTCGGCTTCAGTCAATACCAAAACCGCCTCTTTCACCCGTTTACCTTGATATTCAAACTCAACCGCTTCGCCTTTTTCATTCAGCAAACCGGTTTTGACCGGAATCATCATCGGCTGTTTGTCCGCCATATCGGGCGTAGCCGGAATAGTTTGTTTGATCGTCAATTCAAACGCTCCATCTTTCAGACGGCCTTGAGCATCTAAAACCGGCGTACCGGCTTGGCTGTACCACAAGGCAAACTGATCAAGATTGATACCGTTTGCGTCTGCCATTGCGGCACGGAAATCATCACAAGTCACAGCCTGACCGTCGTGGCGTTGGAAATACAACTTCATGCCTTTTTGGAAGCCCTCTTCTCCGAGCAAGGTGTGATACATGCGCACTACTTCCGCACCTTTTTCATAGACGGTCATGGTGTAGAAGTTGTTCATCTCTTCATAGCTGGCCGGGCGGACAGGATGCGCAGTCGGGCCTGCATCTTCTGGGAATTGGAACAAGCGCAGCATACGGACATTGTCGATACGGCGTACCACACGGCTGGCCCGGTCGCCGGAAAACTCTTGATCGCGGAAAACGGTCAAACCTTCTTTCAGCGACAATTGGAACCAATCGCGGCAGGTCACGCGGTTGCCCGTCCAGTTGTGGAAATATTCGTGGCCGACAACAGATTCGATGCCTTCAAAGTCGGTATCGGTCGCGGTACGGCTGTTGGCCAGCACAAACTTGGTGTTGAAAATATTCAAACCTTTGTTTTCCATTGCGCCCATATTGAAATCGCCCACGGCAACGACCATGAAAATATCCAAGTCGTATTCCAAGCCAAAACGTATCTCGTCCCATTTCATCGCATTTTTCAACGATTCCACGGCAAAACCGACTTTAGGTTTGTCTGTCTCAGTGGTGTAGAACTCGATTTTGACCTTACGGCCGCTCATGGTTGTAAAATAATCTTCCGTTACCGCCAAATCGCCTGCCACCAAAGCAAAGAGATAGCTCGGTTTGGCAAACGGGTCTTCCCATTTCACCCAGTGACGGCCGTCTGAAAACTCGCCGCCATCAATTTTATTGCCGTTAGACAGCAACACCGGATAGCGTTTTTTGTCTGCAACGATGGTGGTGGTAAATTTAGACATGACATCCGGACGGTCGATGTAGAAAGTAATTTTGCGGAAACCTTCCGGTTCGCATTGGGTAAACAGATTGCCACCGGAAGCATACAGACCCATCAGCGATTTGTTCTCAGCCGGCAAAATTTCGGTTTCTACTTCCAGCGTGAAGTTTTCAGACGGCACGCCGGCAATCGTCAGTTTTTCGTCTTCCAACACATAATCTACGACCCGGCCGTTTACTTTCACAGACAGCAGTTTTGCCGAACCATCCAATACCAATGGCTCCCCTGCTCTTTCAGGTTGAACGGTCAGACTAGATTTGACGATGGTTTGCGGTTCTAAAATATCGAAATGCAGGTCGGTTTTCAGAATACGGTACGCTGGCGCGGCGTAGTCTTTCAAATAATGGATGGTTTTGCTCATTTGTTCTCTTTCAGAGTCATGCGGTAAATAGATGAAGCATATCGTTTCAGATAGCCTAAATTCAAGTGTTTTCAGAAAAAAAGGCCGTCTGAAACCTAAAATTTCAGACGGCCTCCCTATTCAGGCAGCAAATCTAGTTGCCTGTCATTGCCAACTTACCACTGATACAGCGCACCGGCACCGACACCGACATGACCGTCGGTATTGGCCGAGAAGTTGCCTTTGACAATCCAGTTGCCGCCGTCGCTCATCGCAGACACGCCGATGGCCATGGCAGACTGACCACCGTAGTAGCCGCTGCCGACACCGATACCGGTCGCACCCGGACGGGTTACTTGCGGAATCGAGCCTTGGGCAATCGCACCGGCCACACCCGCGTAGGCTTTCTTACCTACTTGGTTGATGTTGTTTTGCAATTCGTTGCCCAAGCCAATCAACTGGTTCACGTTTGCCGCGTCTGTACCGTCTTTACCCGGAGCCACGTTGGTAATGCGTTGGCCGCCGTTGTTCAGACCGACAGGAGACAATTTGACTTGGTTGTTCGGATTGCTTTCAGTCGGTGCAGCGATGGTTACGCCATCGTTGTTGACCACGGTATTGCCTGCGGTCAGACCGTCTTTGTTCAATGCAACTTTATCGCCAACTTTCACGCCGTCATTGTTCATCACAGTATCGCCTGCTTTGAAGGTATCGGCATTCACTGTCTTCACGCTAATCTCGTCAGCCAACTTCAGTTGAGCGCCACCGGCTACGGTTTCGCTGATGATGTTGCTGTCGCCTTTAACGTTGATGGTATTGCCCAACGCATAGTTGTTGCTACCGGTCGTACCGCCGAAGTTGATGCCTTTGGCAATCGTCGCGGCGTTGTTGGCTACGTTTTGGTTGGTTGCGTACAACTGGCTGCCGTTGACGGCATCTTTGCTGTTGGCATTGAGATCGCCATCTGCTACGTTGGTTACTTTGTTGCCCGCATTGTCCAAGCCGTCTTTAGTCAGGTTTACCTTGCCTGCTTTCAAGCCGTCTTTGTTCAATGCAACGTCATCACCAACTTTCACACCATCATTGTTGACAGTAGTATCACCGGCTTTCACGCTGTCAACGTCCAAGTCTTTATCGGTAGCAACTTCATAAACAGTCTGACCTTTGTCACCTGTTTTTTCCGTCACAACGATGTTCTTACCTTGAACGACTTCAGTCTTAGATGCCTCCGCAGCTTGTTTCAGTTGGGAAACATTGACTGCATCGGTGTCATCCGTACCGGCCGCAACGTTGGTAATCTTATTGCCGCCATTGTTCAAGCCAGCTTTAGTCAGGTTCACATCACCTGCTTTCAAGCCGTCTTTGTTCAATGCAACATCATCGCCGACTTTCACACCGTCATTATTCATCACGGTATCGCCTGCGGTAACGCTGTCGACTTTCAGGTTTTTATCGGTAGCCACTTTGTAAATGGTTTGGCCATTGGCACCGACATCCTGAGTAACAACAATGTTATCGCCTTGAACGACTTCAGTCTTAGCCGCAGCCGCAGCTTTGTTCAACTGAGCAACATTCACCGCATCAGTATCATCGGTACCGGCTGCAACATTGGTAATCTTGTTGCCGCCGTTGTTCAAACCGGCTTTAGTCAGATTGACATCGCCAACTTTCACGCCGTCAGTATTGACTGTGGTATCGCCGGCTTTCACGCTGTCAACTGCCAAGTCTTTAGCCAATTTGACTTCCAACTTATCAGAACCATTCGCTACAACGCCGATATTGCCGTCTGAAAGTTTGGCTGCATCGGTTTGACCGCCAACAATATTTAGCTTCGTACCCGGTTTGCGTTCAACGTCTTTGCCACTGTCGCCGCCGAAAGTCAAAGGCAGATTGGCAGTTGCATTAACGGCTTTGATTGCATCGTGGATATTGTTCTCACCAGTACCGCCAATATCGGTCATGCTGATGTTGCCGCCATTATTGGCCGCATTGCCACCCAATACATTCACCAACTGATCTTGGGCCGCATTCAGCTGCTCTTCGGTCGCTGCACGTTTACCTTGGGCAAAATCATTGCCACCCAAAGTCGTATTGCTCAAGCCGCTGACTTCACCTTTGTCGCCATCGATTTTCACCGGAGCCGCTTGACCGACATTCAATACATCGGCCAGTTTCAGCTGTGCGCCACCGGCTACGGTTTCGCTGATGATGTTGCTGTCGCCTTTAACATTGATGGTGTCACCCAATGCGTAGTTGTTGCTGCCGGTGGTACCACCGAAGTTGATGCCTTTGGCGATATTGGCGGCGTTGTTGGCTACGTTTTGGTTGGTCGCAAACAGTTGGCTGCCGTTAA
>NZ_JBQCWY010000025.1:0-16871 GCF_051956955.1 Neisseria sp. P0021.S005
AATGCAGTATTGAAGATGCCCCGGATGCAGAAGAAGTGGCACAATGGCGTGATATTTTGAAGGCGCGGGGTGGGAAATTTGTCCGCTTGGCAGATATCTGCCAAACATGGTTGGATGAAGAGGCCGATAAATGAAAGCCTTGCCGTTAAACAAATTTACTGTCGCTGCCTTGATTTGGTTTGCCGCCGCCATTTATGCCTTACTTTTCAAAGAGGGCGGCAATAGCGCTCCACCATTCCCTCATTTTGATAAAGTCGGCCATTTCGGGCTGTTCTTCGGTCAGGCATGGTTGTGTGCAAAAATATTTATTCAAGACAATAGGACTATTCCCTATAAAGGCATTCTGTTTGCCGCTTTATTGTTTGCCATAGGAAGCGAGCTGGCTCAGGCATTTCTGACTGCTACGCGCCAAGGTTCGATCGCGGACGGCATTGCCGATATGGCAGGTACGGCTGCGGCACTGTGGTTTGCAGAAAAAATAAAAGCAGCAAAAAGTTAGACATATTTAAAAAACTTAAAGGCCGTCTGAAATCCTGAGAAATAGGTTTCAAACGGCCTTTTGTTACTTGATGTATGAAGCGATCGTTGCTTTATACCAAATATTTAAAAATTAGAATTTTACGCGTACACCGGCAGATACTTCGTGGGATTGAATTTTGGTCTCTTCAAAATTGCCCCAATAGTTGTAGCGATAGCCAGCATCTAAAGCAACATTAGGCGTTACTTCGTAGCTTACACCAGCCAATGCACCAATACCCATTTTGGTTTTTCGTGAATGTTCTGTATAGTGAAAACCAGGGTCGGCTTCATCAGAATTTAATGAAACGCGATTAATACCTAAACGAGCACCAACGTAGGGCTTAACAGGTGTATTAGTATTGAAGTCATAGATTGCTGAAACGCCAATACTTTGAAATTTCAGTTTGTAATATAAGTGACTGTCATCCTCGTATTCACCTCTTTCAATAGATTTATGATGTGTATAGTCTGCTGCAACACGGAAGTCACCAAAATCATAACCAGCAGATAGACGAGGGCTAAAGCCTTTTGCTTTATCAGAGAATTCCTCTTCACCAGAGTTGTCTTTAATCTTAACAGTAGAATAACCAGCATCAGCTTGAACATAAAAACCTTTGGTTGCATCAGCCAATGCAAATGTAGGCAGGGAAAGAGCAATCAGTGTTACCAGAACTTTTTTCATTGTTTTGTCCTTAATGTAGGATTAGGAGTAGTGGATAATCGCCGGGGTTGGTCGTTCCCAACAATTATTCAGATTGTATTTTCTTGTCGTAAATTAAGCAAATCTAAAAATGTTTTAACTGTTGTAAAAAAGCACTTATAAAAAACACTGTAACAAGTCGTTTAAGAACAAACGGCCTTGCTCGGTCGGGCGGAACACGGTCGGATCTGATTCAAGCAGGCCTTTTTGTCTGGCGGTTTCGATTTGAGCCATGATTTTTGCAGTGGGGACGCCGGTACGTTCCTGCAACATTGCAGCAGGTACGCCATCGGTCAGGCGCAGGGCGTTCATCATGAACTCGAATGGAAGGTCTTCGGAAGCAACGGTTTTGTGCTCAACTGCTTCATGCGGATTGCCCTGCATAGCGGCAAGATAGTCGTTGGGATGGCGACGGCGGACAGTTCGCTCGATACGGTCGGGATAGGAAATTTTGCCGTGTGCGCCTGCACCTATGCCTAAGTAATCGCCAAACTGCCAGTAGTTCAAATTATGGCGGCACTGCATACCAGGTTTTGCAAAAGCCGATGTTTCGTAGTGGATAAAGCCTGCGCTTTCTAATGCACCGTGTACAGCATCTTCAATATCCAACGCCGCTTCATCTTGCGGTAATCCTTTTGGCGGCGTATGACCGAAAGGCGTGTTCGGTTCCATTGTCAGATGATATGCGCTGATATGCGATACGCCTGTTGCAATAGCGGTTTGCACATCGTTTAGGGCCGTCTGAACCGTTTGGTTTGGCAGGGCATACATCAAATCAATATTGACTTTATCAAATAATTTCAATGCAGTATCAATGGCTGTCAGTGCTTCTTTGCCGTTGTGAACGCGTCCCAATCGAGCAAGCATATCGTCGTTAAAACTTTGTACGCCGATAGATAGGCGCGTAATACCTGCGTCTTTAAATCCTTGAAACTTCTCAATTTCAAATGTGCCGGGGTTCGCTTCTAAAGTAATTTCCGCTTCGGGTTGCAAGCGCAACAGCGAACGCACGCCACTTAACAAACGGTCAATTGATTCCGCTTGAAACAGGCTGGGTGTGCCGCCGCCGAAGAATATCGTTTCTATCGGTCTGCCCCAAATATTGGGTAACTCAAGCTGCAAGTCGGTTAATAGGGCATCGATATAGGCTTCTTCCGGCAGGCCGTTTTTCAGGCTGTGGGAATTGAAGTCGCAATATGGACATTTTTTGATGCACCAAGGAATATGGATATAGAGTGATAAAGGAGGCAGGGCGGTTAGCTGGCCGGGGCGTTGGAAAGTGATTTGGGTCATGGTATGTGTTGAGGCTCAAGGCCGTCTGAAATTTTTAGGCCGTTATTTTAACTGAAATGTCGGCCGGGAAAGTAATCAGTAGGAAATTTGCGCAGTCTAAGCGCTCAAAAAAGCTTCAATTTCTTCTTCTGATAATTTGGAATTGCAGACAAATTTTATTTTGCCTTGTGAGATGTTGAGTAATGCGGGAACAGTTTTGATGCCGTGTTGTTCACGAAAAGTCTTTAAAGCTGCTTTGTTGCTGCTGTCTGTAAAGCGGATAGTAAGCTGCTTGTTTAAGGAAACGGTAAATAGTTTTGCAACAAAACGGCGACAGTATGAACAGCTTGGTTTGCCTAAAAAGACGATAGCAGTTTCTTGACTATCAATGAGTTGCAGAAGTTCGTCAGGTGTGGTTGGGATGAAGGCAGCGACGTGTTTTGCAAAGGCTGCCAATTCTTCAGGCGAGGGTTTGGGCATGGGAATGAATGTGAGGTAGGCCGTCTGAAGGTTTCAGACGGCCTGTTATTGATTTATAAGGATTCGATTTTTCTTAACAATTCACGCAAAGCTTGGGCGCGGTGGCTTTCGGCATTTTTGATTTCAGGATCAAGCTCGGCAGCGGTGCAACCGTGTTCGGCCAGATAGAAATGCGGGTCGTAGCCGAAGCCGTTTGTGCCGGCTGCTTCTGCCTGCCATTGTCCGCGCCAGATGCCTTCGGCGATAATGGGTTGCGGGTCGTTTTCGTGGCGGACGAGGACGAGTACGCAGACGTAGTAGCAGCTTTTATCGTCTTTATCGGCAAGATCGGCAGAGAGTTTGGCGTTGTTTGCGGCATCGGATTTAGGGTTTTCGCCTGCATAACGTGCGGAGAAAATGCCGGGTGCGCCGTTTAAGGCGTTGGTGCAGATGCCGGAGTCGTCGGCAAGTGCCGGTAAGCCGCTGTATTTGGCGGCATGACGTGCTTTAGCCAGGGCATTTTCAACAAAGGTATGGTACGGTTCGGGACATTCGGGCGTATTGAACTGCGATTGCGGCAGGACTTCGATGTTTAAGTCGGCAAAGAGGCGGGAAAATTCTTTGAGTTTGCCTGCGTTGCCACTGGCAAGGACGATTTTTTCAAACATGGTTTTTCCTTAATGGTTTTCGGTTTGCTGCATACGAGCAATTTGTGCGCGTGCTTTGTGGCGGATGTAAAGGGCAAGGCTGCCGATTTGGGCAAAAACGGCGGCAAAGGCAAACAGAAAGGTGGCAACGGCAAATTGTTTGCTGTGAATGCTTAGAAGATAAGCGCCCAACAGAATCAGTACGATAAACATCAGGGTAAACAGGGCGGTCAGGAGCAGATAGGCTTTTTGTCGGGTCATGGCAGCTTGGGTAAGGGGGAAAAATGTTCTGATTATAACGTCAGATTGGGAATTTGAAACCATGCCGGATTCGTTAAAAAGGCCGTCTGAATATTTCAGACGGCCTTAATTTGAATAACTGATTAACGCAATTCTGTGTGCAGGCGGCTCAACAATGTGGAGGCATCGCTGCCTTTGTATGGGCTGCCGTCTTTGTTCAACAGATGGAGGCGTGCGCCATTGTTGATAGGCTCAACATACACGATGATTTCAGGGTACGTTTTTGGCGCTTCTGCTTTGCCTTTGCCAAATACGCGTTTGAACAGGCCCGGTTTTTTATTGGCAACTGCTTCGCCTTCGGTTGGCGCTTGTTGAACCAAGAAGGCGCGGCGTTCGGCATTTTGACCGATAACAGTCAGGCCGATGCGGTCAAGCGCAAGGGCGGTACGGCGCCAGTTGCGGCCGTAATCGCCTGCCAGCAACAGAGTGCCATTGTCCACACGCGCCAATTCAGAAGCATTGCTGCGGGCGGCAACGCTTTGGGTCAGAGCTTGTTCGGCTTGCTGACCGTCAACGCCCAAATATTGCATAAAGCGGGCGAGGAATGCGGCTTCGAGGTTAGGGTCGCTCTCGCTTGGCTGCCACATCGTAGTGTCTTTTTTACGGTCGGCATAAACTTCTTTCATGCCTTTGTGGGCGAAGAAGATGTCGGTCGAACCGTTTTTACCTTGTTCGATGCGGATGATGAACTTGTCGCGTTCGCTGGTAGAGTAGATGCCGCCCAAGCCGACTTTATCCAGCAGACGGCGCAGGCTGTCTTGAGGGATTTTGGCTCGGTTTTCAGCCCACTCGGTTTCCATTTGGCCGATGGCCGGTTCTTCAGATTTGATGTCGAAACCGTTTTCTTGCCAGAACACTTTCAGCAAAGGCCAAATTTCGCGAGGCGATTTGCCTTCGACAACCAACCAGCGTTGGTTGCCGTCACGCTCAAGGCGTACGCCTTTAACGGATTTCAAGACTTCTGCATTTGCAGGCTGCTGTACGGCTTGGGTGCGGCGTTTGTTGAAATCGCTGGCGCGGACGGCGCCGCTGCCTGCCGGTAATTGATAGAGGTTGCCTTGGTCTGGGTTGTTCAAATCAGGTGGTACTTCCAGTTTGACTAGGCGGTGAGATTGACTTTGATAGTCGAGTTTGGGTTGTTCTTTTTTGCTGCCGGAACAGGCAGTCATGCTAATCAGGGCGAGGGCTACTACGATGGGTTTAATATAGGTCATCTTGTTTTCCTGTGGATGGAGTTCTTAACAGGGAGGCCGTCTGAAAAAGGGTGTTTGGGATTCAGACGGCCTTATTTCCGGATCAGATTTGTCCTGATTTTTCCAGAGCGGCTCGGACTTTGGCTTGACCGGCTTCGGTCAGTGCTACCAAAGGCAGGCGAACATGGGGTTCGCATTTGCCCAATAAGCTCAGGCCCCATTTGGGCGCGGCCGGGCTGGGCTCGCAGAACATGGTGTTATAAATTGGGATAAGTTGCTCGTTTAGACGACGGGCGGTCGCAATATCGCCCTCAAGGGCGGCTCGGCACATATCGGCAAAGAGTTTCGGTGCAACGTTGGCTGCAACGGTTACCACGCCATGACCGCCACACAGCATGAAAGGCAGGCCGGTAGGGTCATCGCCGGAGAATACTGCAAAACCTTCAGGAACGCTGTTGATCAATTCGATGTTGTTACCGATATTGCCGCTGGCTTCTTTCACGCCGACGATATTCGGAATCTCGGCCAAACGCAAAATAGTGTCGTTGCTCATGCTGACGACGGTACGGCCGGGAACATTATAGATAACCATCGGAATCGAAGTGGCTTCGGCGATGGCTTTGAAATGTTGGTAAATGCCTTCTTGCGAAGGTTTGTTGTAGTAGGGAACAACAGATAAGGTGTAGTCCGCACCGGCTTGCTCGGCGGCTTTGGAAAGGGCGATGGCTTCGACAGTATTGTTGGCGCCTGTACCGGCGATAACGGGAACGCGCTTGTTGACGTGTTTGACAGTGGCTTCAATAACGGCCAAATGTTCTTCGACAGGCAGGGTGGCTGACTCGCCGGTGGTGCCGACTGCGACGATACCGTCGGTGCCGTTTTCAATGTGCCAGTCGATTAAGTCGTGAAGTTGTTCGTAGTTGATGCTGCCGTCTTGATTCATCGGAGTAATCAGGGCAACCAGACTGCCTTTTAACATACGGAAACCTTTAATTTTATGGTGTGGGTGAATTATGCAGTGGATTGTAGCTTACTTTGTTGTTTGTGTGAAACATATCCGCTATGAGGCTTTGCTGTTTAATGGTGACTTGTCATTATCTTAATGAATAATACATTTTTAAATCATTGGTTTGTTTGTTTTTAGGTAGAAAAATGATGTCAAGAATTAAAATGTGTTAAGGCGGTTTGAGGCCGTCTGAAAACGGCTGGGCGGAACTTTCAGACGGCCTGATGGTTTTGAATTTGCTGATACATTTCAAATTGGTTAAAATACGCATCTTAATATTTTTTAACGATTCTTGAGAGAAGGTTCAACATGGCCGGAATGACTGAAAAACAGGCGGAATCGCTTGATTTGGTTTATGGTTTGGAAGACAAGCCGCCGTTTGGGAATGCGTTGTTGAGTGCGGTTACGCACCTTCTGGCGATTTTTGTCCCGATGATTACTCCGGCATTGATTGTCGGCGGGGCGTTGGAGCTGCCGGTTGAAATGACGGCTTATTTGGTGTCGATGGCGATGGTGGCTTCAGGTGTCGGCACTTATTTGCAGGTTAACCGTTTCGGGCCGGTCGGTTCGGGTATGTTGTCGATTCAGTCGGTCAACTTCTCTTTTGTTACCGTGATGATTGCGCTCGGTACCGGTATGAAAGAGGGCGGCTTGACTAAAGATGTGATGATTTCAACGCTCTTGGGCGTGTCCTTTGTTGGCGCGTTTTTGGTGTGCTTCTCCGCTTGGCTTTTGCCTTATCTGAAAAAAGTGATTACGCCGACTGTAAGCGGCGTGGTCGTCATGTTGATCGGCTTGAGCTTGGTGCATGTCGGCATTACTGACTTTGGCGGCGGCTTCGGTGCGAAAGCAGACGGTACGTTCGGTTCGATGGAAAACTTAGGTCTGGCATCGCTGGTGTTGCTGATTGTATTGGTTTTCAACTGCTTGAAAAACCCATTGCTGCGTATGAGCGGCATCGCGGTGGGTTTGATTGTCGGTTATATTGTTGCGCTGTTTTTGGGCAAAGTAGATTTTTCCGCCCTGCAAAACCTGCCGCTGATTACCCTGCCTGTTCCGTTTAAATATGGTTTCGCATTTGATTGGCACGCGTTTATCGTTGCCGGTGCGATTTTCCTGTTGAGCGTATTTGAAGCAGTGGGCGATTTGACGGCGACTGCGATGGTCTCCGAGCAGCCGATTGAGGGTGAGGAATACACCAAACGTCTGCGCGGTGGCGTATTGGCAGATGGTTTGGTTTCTGTAATTGCGACTGCGTTGGGCTCTTTGCCTTTAACCACGTTTGCGCAAAATAACGGCGTGATTCAAATGACCGGCGTGGCTTCGCGTCATGTGGGCAAATATATTGCGGCGATTTTGGTATTGTTGGGTTTGTTCCCCGTCATCGGCCGCGCGTTTACTACGATTCCGAGTCCTGTTTTGGGTGGCGCGATGGTGTTGATGTTTGGCCTGATTGCGATTGCCGGCGTGCGGATTTTGGTCAGCCACGGTATTCGCCGTCGTGAAGCAGTTATCGCGGCGACTTCTGTCGGTTTGGGTTTGGGCGTGGCATTTGAGCCGGAAGTGTTCAAAAACCTGCCGGTATTGTTCCAAAACTCAATTTCCGCAGGCGGTATTATGGCAGTATTGTTGAACTTGGTTTTGCCGGAGGATAAAACCGATAAAGCGGTTAAGGTGGAAACCGATAGTTTGGAGCACTAAGCAAGCTTTATTCAAAGGCCGTCTGAAGTTTCAGACGGCCTTTTGGTTTTCGGCTATAATATTGTTTTTATTTGTTATCCGAGTGGTTCGGATAGCCCTACCCGGAAAGGTTTTATATGACGGTTTATTCACTTTTTATCACTTGTCCTCGCGGTTTGGAAGCGCCTTTGACGCAAGAACTCGAAAGCATGGCATGTCAGGATATACGTGCTGTTGACGGCGGTGTGGCATGTAAAGGCACGATGGAGCAGGTGTATTGCATCAACCTGCATTCGCGCGTTGCCAGCCGTGTTTTACTGCGTTTGACTAAAGGCGGTTATCGCAACGAACACGATATCTACAAACTCGCACGAAATCTGCATTGGACGGGTTGGTTTAAGCTGGAGCAGACCTTTAAAGTCAAAGTCGAAGGCAAGCGCGCCAATGTGAAAAGCTTGGATTTTGTCGGTTTGAAAATCAAAGATGCCGTCTGCGATGCATTCCGCGATATTTATGATGCGCGTCCGAGCGTGGGTAAAATCAACCCCGATATCCGCATTCATGCCTTTATCGATGAGCGCAACGTGGAAATCTTTATCGATACTTCCGGCGAAGCACTCTTCAAACGCGGCTATCGTCAGGATACCGGCGAAGCGCCATTGAGAGAGAACTTGGCGGCAGGTTTGCTGCTTTTGGCAGGCTATGACGGTACGCAGCCTTTCCAAGACCCGTTTTGCGGCAGTGGCACGATTGCCATTGAGGCAGCATGGATTGCGACACACCGTGCGCCGGGCTTGATGCGTCGTTTCGGTTTTGAAAAACTGCAAAACTTCGACAAAGAAAAATGGCAAGCCCTGCGCCGTGAGGCTGAAAAACAAATCAAACCGGCCGCCGCGCCAATTTCCGGCAGCGACAACGACCGTTATATGATTCGTGCCGCATTGGCCAATGCCCAAGCCGCCGAAGTGGATAATTTCATCCGCTTTGACGTGCAAGATGCGCAGGCTGCGCGACCGAACGGCGAACACGGCATTATGATTTCCAATCCACCTTATGGCGTGCGCCTTGCAGAAATTCAGGCTTTACAGGCGCTTTATCCGCAACTGGGCACATGGTTGAAACAGCATTACGCAGGCTGGCTTGCCGGAATGTTTACCGGCGATCGAGATATGCCGAAATTTATGCGCCTTTCTCCGAAGCGTAAGATTCCGCTGTTTAACGGTAATTTGGATTGCCGATTGTTTTTGATGGATATGGTTAAAGGCTCGAATCGGGGCTAAAACCTGAAATAGAGGCCGTCTGAAAGATGATTTCAGACGGCCTTTTTTTATTTGTTAAAACCGTCTTTGTTATAACGGAGTTTGCTTTTCTTTTTTTATATTAATATACTGAAATTGTTTTCAGACGGCCTTTATCAATGGAGCCATGTAGATGTAATTATTGAAATTTACAATCTATCAAATTATAAAAAGCTATTACAAAATAAAGATGGATTGTTAAATAAAATACCATATCTAGTAGTATTGTGTTTTAATGCACACCATATATTGTGTTTTATGGCATTGCAATGAGCGGTTTGAAATTTACAATCGAGCAAATTGTATGGCAGGAAGTGCCGGGCGAAGTGTCGCTGGCGTTTCTGTTTTCCGGTTGTCCGCTGCGTTGTAAAGGCTGTCATAGTGCCGATACGTGGAAAGAGGGCATCGGCACGGAATTGACCGAGGATTATTTAAAAGGCCGTCTGAAACGCTATCACGGATTGATCACATGCGTGTTGTTTATGGGCGGAGAATGGCAGCCGGAAGCCTTGCAGAAAATGTTGGGCATCGTGACACAGGCGGGTTTGAAAGCCTGTTTGTACACAGGCCTGGAGCGTGAGGAGCTGGAGGCGGTTTCAGACGGCATCCTGCCTTATCTGACGTATCTGAAAACCGGCCGCTGGCAGATGGAACTGGGCGGCTTGGACAGCCCGACCACCAACCAGAAGTTTATCGATTTGCGTACGGGCGAAGTGTTGAACCGATTGTTTATCAAAGACAAACCTGCGCCTAAAGTTTTTCCAGTGGCTTCAATTTAGCTCAATGCTGTATTGCACTGATTTAAATTGAATTTATTGTATTCGCTGACAGCGATGTTTCAGACGGCCCAACCGTCATTGTTTAATAAATCATCCAAACCATACAGGAGAATTAACATGATTCGGCTGCATCCCGAACAGTTAAACGGAAAACTACAATTCATGCGCGACTACATCAGCGCGCAAAACGCGGCGGACGGCTCGAAAATAGACGCCAATGCCAACGTTACCCAGAAAAACATCGCCACGATGGAAGCGGAAATCATGAAAGACTTTTTCGTGCAGATTAACCGCGCCCAAGTATCGCGCAAAATCGCCGAAATTTTCGACCAATCCGTCGCCGACGAATACATCCGCCAGATTGAGGCGCATGAGATTTATGTGCACGACGAAACCAGCCTCAAGCCTTATTGTGTGTCGGTTACGCTGTATCCTTTCCTGCTCGACGGCTTAAGCAAACTCGGCGGCGAATCCAAAGCGCCACAACATTTGGCATCATTTTGCGGCTCGTTTATCAATCTTGTGTTTGCCATTAGCGCGCAATTTGCCGGCGCGGTGGCGACGGTGGAATTTCTGACCTATTTTGACTACTTTGCCCGCAAAGACTACGGCGACGATTATTTGGAAACCCATGGCAAAGAAATTGCCAACCATATGCAGCAGGTGGTGTACAGCATCAACCAGCCCGCCGCCGCACGCGGCTATCAGAGCGTATTTTGGAACATTTCCGTTTACGATCAATACTATTTTGACGCGATGTTCGGCGATTTCGTCTTTCCCGATTTCAGCAAACCGGTATGGGCGAGCGTGGCGAAGCTGCAAAACTTCTTCCTCAAATGGTTTAATCAAGAGCGCAGCAAAGCCGTTTTGACTTTTCCCGTCGTGACCGCTGCGATGCTGACCGACAGCGGCAAATGCAAAGACACCGTGTTCGCTGACGAAATGGCGAAAGAGTTGGCGGAAGGCAATTCCTTCTTCGTCTATCTTTCCGACAACCCCGACTCGTTGGCTTCCTGCTGCCGTCTGCGTAACGCCATCGAAGACCGCACTTTCAGCTATACCCTCGGCGCAGGCGGCGTGGCGACCGGTTCCATCAACGTCATCACCATCAATATGAACCGATTGGAGCAAGACGGGCGCGACCTTGCCGCCGAAGTGGCCAAAATCCACAAATACCAATACGCCTACCGCAAACTGATGGAAGAATACCAAGCCGCCGGCATGTTGCCCGTTTACGATGCAGGCTTCATCACGCTGGACAAACAGTTCCTCACCATCGGCATCAACGGCATGGCGGAAGCCGCCGAATCGCAAGGCATTAAAGTCGGCTACAACGATGACTACATCAACTTTGTCCAAGGCCGTCTGAAAACCATATTTGAAGCCAATCAAGCCGCCAGCAAACACTACGGCGTGAAGTTCAACACTGAGTTCGTCCCCGCCGAAAACCTCGGCGTGAAAAACGCCAAATGGGACAAAGCCGACGGCTATAAAGTCAGCCGTGAATGCTACAACTCCTATTTCTACGTCGTCGAAGACGAAGAAATCAACGCGCTCGACAAATTCCTGCTGCACGGCAAAGAACTGGTGGACTGGCTCGACGGCGGCTCCGCGCTGCACCTGAACCTTGACGAAGCCCTGCCCGAATCCGGCTACCGCTCGCTCTTGGACATCGCCGCGCAAACCGGCTGCAACTACTTCTGCGTGAACGTGCGCATCACCATCTGCAACGAATGCGGCCATATCGATAAACGCACCCTGCACGCCTGTTCAGCCTGCGGCTCGCACGACATCGACTACGGCACCCGCGTCATCGGGTATCTGAAGCGAGTATCCGCCTTCTCAAGCGGACGGCGCAAAGAGCATGCGCTCAGACATTATCACCGTAAAGCGGCGTAATCATTGAAAAAAGGATTACTTAAAAAAAGCAAAGGCCGTCTGAAATTTCAGACGGCCTTTAGCATGTTTTAGATAGATTGATTCTTTCAGCTGCATGATTTTAATTAAATTAAACAACAATGCTTGACACTGTAATATAATGAATTAACATATAACATCCTTTAACCCAAATTCAAAAAAAGCGAGAGACACATGAAAACATCAGCTTTATTGGCAGCTTTGTTGGCTGCTCTGTCCCTGTCAGCATGCGGCGGCGGTTCAGGCTCATCTTCTTCTGCCGTTTGTGACGAGTACGAAAAAGCATTTGCCGAAGCAACTAAAGACGTAGATGCCGCAACCAAAGACATGATGCAAAAATCTTTCGAACAAACCAAAGAGGCGTTGAAAAACCTGCCTGCAGACCAACGTGATGCAACTTGTAAAACTTCTTTGGACGCTTTGAAAGGCGTTCCTGCTGCAGAAACTCCTGAAGAAAAAGCCGAAGAAGCCAAAGATGCCGCTGAAGAGGCTAAAGAAGAAGCAAAAGACGCAGCGGAAGATGCCAAAGAAGCTGCTGAAGACGCTAAAGAAGAAGCTAAATAATACGGCTAAGCTTTACAGAAAAACGGATTCCAATGATTTGGAATCCGTTTTTTGTTTTGTGAGTTAGGAGAGTTATTTTAGATGAAATATTTTCAATTTTCAGACGGCCATTTTTCATGCCGTCTGAAAGCGTTAGTTTTAACTAAGTTTAATTTACAACAGAAAGCCATCAATCAAACAACCGCGTGCGTGCGTACCGCACACACCCTACGCGCTGGTTTTGAAGTTCCGTGTAATTCACAGGTAGGGTGTGTGGTGCAGCCACGCACGCGGTCGGTTGAGTATGCAGGCTACGGCTTGCTTATATAATTATTCATTTGAATTTGTAATTTCAAATCCTGAAAAAATATTTAGGAAGTTTTTAGGTCTAAAACGAATCTGACCTCCCCTTCCTTGTGGCCACATCTTTCGAATTTCAGGAGAAACACCAATTTTATTACGGCCAGATGATAATTTTGTTGCATCATATACGCAACTACCAAACGCTTTTACATGTTTCTTATTATCTAAACCAATTGCATGTATGATAGTATGACTTTTTGCTAATCCAACACCTATATGAATTTCTTTAGGTAACCCGTATCTGTTAGATATTGAATTATTTACTAATTCTCTGACATCAAAGATAATCCTTTGAGCTGTTCTATTAACTTTATAAATATCCTCATCTTCTCCTGTCAACTGAAAGAAACCTAAAACCCCATCTCCTAGATATTCTGTGACTTCCCCATTTTCAAAGTTTATAGTTTTTTCTATAGCTGGTAATAAGGCTGATGTTTCTAGAAAAATTCTGCGCAAAGGACTAAAAGGTTGTCCTTGTACATTAATTTGGGTTTTTGCATGTTTAGTTGAGTCTCGCATGTCAGCAACTAGTGCAATTAATTCTTCATTTCTACTTTTGTATTCAGGAATTTTAGGGACCCCCGGTAACCTAGTATCAAGGGGTTCTGCACTATCACAAACTATACTTTCAGACTTATTAAGGCTTTCAAAAGCAAGCTCACGCCTTTTAGATTCTTCATTTTCCAAATTTGATCCACTTTCTTTCCAAAATTGATCAGCAATATCTAATTGTTTATTAATTAAATCTTGTATCATTTCTCTCTGAAAATCATTCATATAGCTAGTCATTTTCATCCCTTAAATCGAAAATATAATGGCAAGGAGACATAATAAGCAAAATAATGAAATAGCCCATAAGGCTATTTTAATAGCAGATATTTTAATTTTTAATATATCGTATAAGTTATTTAATTCAATTTCTAATTGTTGAACATTATGATCTTTCGTTTCTTTCTCTGCAAGAGTAGGATGCTTTTTCTTAAATCTTGGATACAGAGCAAAAAATAATGAGCCAATAGATAAAAACCAAGATAATCCAATGATAAATATTAGTATTTTTCCGAAGCAAGAATGTTGTAATATTTTAGTGATTAGCTCAGCAGAGTTTGTTGCTTGGCTAATTGGCAGAAAGCAAATCACACATAGAATACCAATTTTAGCATCTTGAGCTTTAATGCTATCTTGAATATCAGAAATTTCATCTCTATAAAAATCATTATCAAAAGACATTGCTATTTTCCTTTATAAAACTGTCTTCAAATACTTTCCAGTATAACTTCCCTTAACCCTCGCCACTTCCTCAGGGCTACCTGAAGCGATAATTTTACCACCACCATCGCCGCCTTCCGGCCCCAAATCCACAATCCAATCCGCTGTTTTAATCACATCCAGATTATGCTCGATAATCACTATCGAGTTGCCTTTGCCTTTCAGACGACCTATGACTTCCAGCAATAGGGCGATGTCGGCGAAGTGCAGGCCGGTGGTGGGTTCGTCGAGGATGTAGAGCGTTCTGCCGGTGTCGCGTTTGGAGAGTTCCAAGGCGAGTTTGACGCGTTGGGCTTCGCCGCCGGAGAGGGTCGTGGCGGATTGGCCGAGGCGGATGTAACCGAGGCCTACGTCCATCAGAGTTTGCAGTTTGCGCGATACGGTGGGAACGGCGTCGAAAAATTCGCGGGCTTCTTCAACGGTCATGTCGAGGACTTGGCTGATGTTTTTGCCTTTGTATTGGATTTCGAGCGTTTCGCGGTTGTAGCGTTTGCCGTGGCAGACTTCGCAGGGGACGTACACGTCGGGCAGGAAGTGCATTTCGACTTTGATGACGCCGTCGCCTTGGCAGGCTTCGCAGCGGCCGCCTTTGACGTTGAAGGAGAATCTGCCGACGTTGTAGCCGCGTTCGCGCGAGAGAGGTACACCGGCGAAGAGTTCGCGGATGGGGGTGAACAGGCCGGTGTAGGTGGCGGGGTTGGAACGCGGGGTGCGGCCGATGGGGGATTGGTCGACGTTGATGACTTTGTCGAGGTGTTCGAGGCCATGGATGTCGTCGTATGGGGCGGGTTCTTCTTGGGCGCGGTTGAGTTCGCGGGCGGTGATTTTGGCGAGGGTGTCGTTAATCAGGGTGGATTTGCCGCTGCCGGATACGCCGGTGATGCAGGTAATCAAACCGAGCGGCAGTTCGAGGGTAACGTTTTTGAGGTTGTTGCCGCGCGCGCCCTTGAGGACGAGCATTCGGTCGGGATTGACGGGCGTGCGTTCAGACGGCACGGCAATGGATTTTTTACCGCTGAGGTATTGTCCGGTAATGGATTGCTCGCATTTGGCGACGTTTTCGGGGGTATCGGCAATCAGTACGTTGCCGCCGTGTTCGCCTGCGCCGGGACCCATATCGACGACAAAATCGGCTTCGCGGATGGCGTCTTCGTCGTGTTCGACCACAATAACGCTGTTGCCCAAATCGCGCAGGCGTTTGAGTGTGGCGAGCAGGCGGTCGTTGTCGCGCTGGTGCAGGCCGATGGAGGGTTCGTCCAAAACGTACATTACGCCGGTCAGTCCGCTGCCGATTTGACTGGCGAGGCGGATGCGCTGGGCTTCGCCACCGGAAAGGGTTTCGGCGGAGCGGGAGAGATTCAGGTAATCCAGTCCGACGTTGATCAGGAAGCCGAGCCGCTCGGTGATTTCTTTGAGGATTTTTTCGGCGATTTGTTTTTTGTTGCCGTCCAAATCCAGCGTTTCAAAGAATTGGTGGGTTTCGGTCAGCGGCCAGGCGGAAACTTCGTGCAACGGTTCGCCGCTGACGTAAACGTAGCGCGCTTCTTTGCGCAAACGTGCGCCGCCGCAGCTCGGGCAGGCGCGGTGGTTTTGGTATTCGCGCAGTTTTTCGCGCACGGTTTCGCTGTCGGTTTCGCGGTAGCGGCGTTCGAGATTGGGAATGATGCCTTCGAAGGCGTGGCTGCGGTTGAAGGTGGTGCCGCGTTCGGACAGGTAGGTGAAGTCGATGACTTCTTTACCCGAACCGTGCAAGACAACTTTTCTGACTTTTTCCGGTAGGGTTTCCCAAGCGGCGTTGACATCAAATTTATAATGATGCGCCAGCGATTGAATCATTTGGAAATAGAATTGGTTGCGTTTGTCCCAGCCGTCAATCGCGCCTGCGGCTAAGGATAATTCGGGATGGGCGACCACTTTTTCGGAGTCGAAAAAGTTGGTGTTGCCCAAGCCGTCGCAAGTCGGGCAGGAACCCATCGGGTTGTTGAAGGAAAACAGGCGCGGCTCTAATTCGGGTAGGCTGTATGAGCATACGGGACAGGCAAAACGCGCGGAGAACCAATGTTCTTCGCCGCTTTCCATCTCCATTGCCAGCGCGCGCTCGTTGCCGTGGCGTAATGCAGTTTCAAAACTTTCCGCCAGCCGCTGCTTGATGTCCGCCTTCACTTTCACGCGGTCGATGACCACGTCGATATTGTGTTTGATGTTTTTTTCCAGCTTCGGTACTTCGTCAAGCTGATAGACCTCGTCGTCCACGCGTACACGCGCAAAGCCCTGAGCCTGCAAGTCGGCAAAGAAATCGACAAACTCGCCCTTACGCTCGCGCACCGCCGGCGCAAGAATCATTACGCGTGTGTCTTCCGGCAGTTTCAACACGGCATCGACCATCTGCGACACGGTCTGGCTGGATAGCGGCAAGTTGTGTTCGGGGCAATACGGCGTGCCGACGCGGGCGTATAAAAGGCGCAGGTAGTCGTGGATTTCTGTTACCGTGCCGACGGTGGAACGCGGGTTGTGGCTGGTGGATTTTTGCTCGATGGAAATTGCGGGCGAGAGGCCTTCGATCAAATCGACATCGGGTTTGTCCATCATCTGCAAAAATTGACGAGCATAGGCGGAAAGGCTTTCAACATAACGGCGTTGGCCTTCGGCATATAAAGTATCAAACGCCAGCGACGATTTGCCGCTGCCTGACAATCCTGTTACCACCACGAGCTTGTGGCGCGGAATGTCCAAATCGACATTTTTCAAATTATGTGTACGCGCGCCGCGGATGCGGATGGTGTCATTATCGTGTGAATGTTTGGGATGATGGTTGCACATATTGTCAGGCCGTCTGAAAAATAAAATAAACGGCTATTGTAGCACTTTTCAAATGACAGACTGGATAGATAAAGCATTTGATATAAAAGAAACAAAGAGGCCGTCT
>NZ_JBQCWY010000026.1:0-16569 GCF_051956955.1 Neisseria sp. P0021.S005
CGCAGCACGAGTGCAATGACCATTGCCATGACCACGAAGAAGCCGAAGCGCACCACAGCGCGTTTATTTTGGTTTGTACCGAATGCGGTACGGCAGATGAGCAGACCTTGAGCCAAGAATGGGCGGCCTTGCGTGCAGGCGTGGCTGAAACCGGTTTCTCATTAAAAGAAGAACATGTTGTTTTAACAGGAATTTGTAAAAAATGTCAGAAGTAAAAAAGACCAAAGTCCACCTGATTTCAGGCTTTCTCGGAACAGGTAAAACCACCGCACTCAAAAGTCTGATGGCGCAAAAAGACCCGAATGAAAAATGGGTCATCATCGTCAACGAATTCGGCGAAATCGGCATTGACGGCGCCGTCTTGAGCGACAACGGCATTCCCGTGGCCGAAATCGCCGGCGGCTGTTTGTGTTGTACTGCCGGTGCGCAAATGGGGACGACCGTACAAAAAATGCTGCGCGATGCCCAACCCGACCGCTTGATGATTGAAGCCAGCGGTCTGGCACACGCCGCCAGCGTTATCGACGAACTGAAAGCCAAACCGCTCGACAGCATGCTGGAAATCGGCGCCGTCTTTACCGTCGTCGATCCGCGCCAATTCATTAATCCCGATTACGCGCAACAAGCCTTGTATAAAGACCAAATCGGCATTTGCGACGTATTGGTCGCCAGCAAAACCGACTTGTGTACGCCGGAGCAACTGGCCGAATTTCATGATAAAGCGGCCAAGCTGTTCCCGCCTAAAGCCAAAGTGGTTGAAGTACAAAATGCGCAACTTGACATCCAATGGCTTGATATTCCCGTTGTCGAAAAATCGCGCTACCGCCTCAAAGCCCTGCCGGACAACACCATGGGCTTCCAGTCGCAAGGCTTTACTTTCCCTGCCGGACGTGATTTCGATGGCGAAAAACTGACTGATTTCTTCAACGACCTGCCTAAATTTACAGACGGTCTCGTGCGTGCCAAAGGCGTGTTCCAAGTGCTCGGTACATGGGTATGGCTGAACTGGGTGGACGGTCAATGGGGCGCAAACCAAGTTTCATGGCGCCGTGATTCCCGCTTTGAGCTGATTGCCAAATCGTTTGACGCGGATTTGATTGAGAAGAAATTGCAGGAGGCGTTGGAGAAGTAAATCATCGGCCAAACGCTTATTAATCCGTTACTATATGCCGTCTGAAGTCAGCGGTTTCAGACGGCCTTCAAATCAAAAAATAGAGGAACACTTAACCATGTGGCGTTATATCTTTCATCGTTTGCTCCTTTTGATTCCCACGTTGTTGGGGATTTTGGCGATTACCTTCGCTGTGATTCAGTTTGTTCCCGGCGGTCCGGTGGAGCAGATGGTTCAGCAGCTGACGCAGGGCGCGGTTGGCGGCGAGACGGCGGGACACAGTATGCCTGGAACTTTGGCCAAAAACGGCAACCGCATCAGTGCGGAAGATTTGGCCGCGCTGAATGCTTTGTACGGTTTCGACAAGCCACCTGTGACGCGTTTTGTGGATATGGTATGGAAATTTGCCCGTTTCGATTTGGGCGAGAGCTTTTTCCACCACCAAACCGTATTTGAGTTGGTAAAAGAGAAAATGCCGGTATCGATGAGTTTGGGTTTGTGGACGTTCTTCCTGACTTATTTGATATGTATTCCGTTGGGTATTGCCAAGGCGGTCAGGGATGGCAGCCGATTCGATACGATTACGGGGATGATCATTTTGGTCGGCTATACCGTACCGCCGTTTGTCTTGGGCTTGGTGTTGCTGGTGTTATTTGGCGGCGGCAGCTTTTTTGCCTGGTTCCCGCAGGGTGGCTTGGTTGGTGATGATTTTGATACGCTCTCTTGGGCAGGTAAAGTCAAAGATTATTTATGGCATATGGCCTTGCCGATTACCGCTTCGGTGGCAGGCAACTTGGCGGTGATGACCGTATTGACGAAAAACGTGTTCCTTGAAGAAATCCGCCGTCAATATGTTTATACCGCGCGAGCCAAGGGCTTGCCTGAGAAACAGATTTTGTGGAAGCATATTTTCCGCAACGCCATGATTCCTCTGATTACCGGTTTCCCGGCTGCATTTATCGGCGCATTCTTTACCGGAAGCCTGTTGATTGAAACGCTGTTCTCGCTGGATGGTTTGGGTTTGCTGTCTTACGAGGCAGTGATGAAACGTGATTATCCTGTCGTAATGGGTACGCTGTATGTATTCACGCTGATGGGGTTGTTGGCTAAACTGGTGTCGGATATTTCTTATTCATGGGTCGATCCGCGTATTCACTTTGGCGGACAGAAATAAGGCCGTCTGAAAATATCTTCAATCCATTATTAAAGAATGTTTCGAACCATGAAAAAGAAAAAATCTACTTCAAACCCTACTTGGCAAGCCTTTAAGCAGCATAAGCGCGGTTGGTTGGCTTTGCGGATTTTGGCCGTTTTGTTTGTCGTCACTTTGCTTGCTCCTTTGTGGAGCAACGATAAACCTTTGTGGATACGCTATCAGGGCGAGTATTTCTTCCCCTTGGTAAACGAATACAACGAAACCACATTTGGCGGCGATTTCGATACGCCTGCGGATTATCTGGATCCGCTTATCCGCCACAACATTACTTCAGACGGCAATTTTGCCCTTTATCTGCCCAATCCTTACGATGCCGATACTTTAAACGATTTTGATACGGCACCCGATCCGGCCAAACCGTCCGAACGGCATATCTTGGGAACGGACGACCGCGGCCGTGACCTGTTGGCGCGCTTGGTTTACGGTTTCCGCGATTCGCTGTTGTTTGCCTTGGTGTTGACTGTGGTGACTACCGTAATCGGCGTGGTTGCAGGCGCGGTACAGGGTTATTTCGGCGGTAAAACCGACCTTCTGATGCAGCGTTTTATCGAGGTTTGGGGCGGTATGCCGGAGCTGTACCTCTTGATTATCCTGTCTTCGTTTTTTAATCCGGGGCTGTTGATTTTGCTGGTGTTGCTGTCGCTTTTCGGCTGGATGGGCTTGTCCGACTATGTCCGTGCCGAGTTTTTGAAAAACCGTCAGACCGATTATGTTTTGGCGGCGCGCGCAATGGGCGTGGGCAACCGTGAAATCATGTGGCGCCATATCCTGCCCAACAGCTTGACGCCGGTATTGGCCTTCCTGCCTTTCCGTATTTCCGGTGCGGTACTTGCCCTGACCAGTTTGGACTTCTTGGGCTTGGGCGTACCTGCCTCACAGGCAAGTTTGGGCGAGTTGCTGGCGCAAGGTAAAGACAACTTGGACGCGTGGTGGATTGGCCTGTCTGCCGTTGCTACGCTGACGGTAATGCTGCTTTTGCTGGTCATGATCGGCGAAGGTTTGCGTCAGGCATTTGACGTACGCGCACGCAGTTAATTGCTTTTCTAAAGCGTGAAGAGGGTGGGCGGAAAAGCTTATCCTGCATTCTCAGGGCCGTCTGAAAAGTTTCAGACGGCCTCATCCATTCGTTTGAATCATTAAAAACCATGAATCAAGAAATCACATTTCTTACTCTTTTTCTGCTCGGCTTTTTTGGCGGAACGCATTGCGTCGGTATGTGCGGCGGATTGAGCAGCGCATTTGCTTTGCAGCTGCCGCCACATTTAAACCGAATCGGGCTGATTGTATTGTTGAACTTGGGGCGCATCAGCAGCTATGTCGTCATCGGCCTTCTGGTCGGCTTGGTCGGGCAGGTCGGCATTTCCTTGGACGATACGCGCGCGGTTCAAAACGGTTTGTATATTGCCGCCAATGTTTTGCTGCTTTTGCTCGGTCTGTATCTTGCCGGTATTTCGACTGCCGCAACCAAAATCGAAGGCATCGGTAAACCGATATGGAAACGCCTGAATCCTTTGCTGAACAAATTGCTGCCGATTAAATCAGTGCCTGCCTGTTTCGGCGTCGGCGTGCTTTGGGGCTGGCTGCCTTGCGGTTTGGTGTACAGCGCGTCTTTGTATGCTTTGGGCAGCGGCAATGCCTTGCACGGCGGGCTGTATATGCTGGCGTTTGCATTGGGGACCTTGCCGAACCTGCTCGCGATGGGCATATTTGCAGCGCAGTTGAAAACCTTTCTGCAAAAACGCATGGTTCGTTTGTGCGCCGGATTGTTGGTGGCAGGATGGGCGATATGGCGCTTGGCTGTATTTGCGATGGGGCAAATCGGGTAAGGTAAAAAGGTTTTATTTAGTTTGTTGTTTTGCAATTAAAAAGGCCGTCTGAAAGAATTTCAGACGGCCTTTTTCACAAGAAAGATTTAATGTATCAAATTCCAAGCCATCTTGGCGGCAATCAGCAGCAACATGATGCCGAAGGCGATTTTGAGTTTTCGGGCGGGCAGCTTGTGCGCCGTTTTTACGCCGAGTGGAGCGAAGAGGATGGTGGCAGCGCTCAATATGGCTACAGCCGGAAGATAGATAAAGCCTGCCGCGCCTTCAGGCAGGTGGGCAACATGTAAACCGTTGGCAAAATAGCCGATGGTGCCGGCAATCGCAATCGGCCATGCCAGACCTGAAGATGTGCCGATGGCGCGGTGTGCCGGAAAGTTGCAATATAGTAGAAATGGAACGGATAGCGAACCGCCGCCGATACCGACCCAACTTGAAGCCGCCCCAAAAAGCGTACCCACGGCTGTCAGGCCGTGGAGGGCAGGCAGGGTGCGTGAAGGTTTGGGTTTGGAATCGCGTAGGGTTTTGACTGCGATAAAGGCAAGAAATGCAATAAAGAAAACTTGCAAAGCCAGCGTCGGCATATATTTTGCCGTTACCGCGCCGAGGAGTACGCCAAGTATCATGCCCGGCGTCATTCGGCGGACGGTCGCCCAATCAATGGCGTGCTTTTTATGTTGGGCGTACATACTGGAGAAGGTAGTAAACACCATGACGGCAAAGGAAGTGCCGATGGCAAGATGCTGGGCATAGGGGTGGCTGCCTATGCCTTGCAGCTGCAACGCCCATAAGACAACGGGAACAATCAACGTGCCACCGCCTACGCCGAATAGTCCGGCAATAAAGCCCGCTGCGCTGCCGACGGCGAGCAGGGCAAGGATGATGTCCCAAGACCACATTTCAGACGGCCTTGTCGTGTTTGTGTGCTTTATGGCGTTTTTTAAACCAACGGATGACTGCCATCACATAACCGGACAGGCTGTAACCGAGGAAAAATAGGAAGAGGACGAGAGAAGGCTCCCAGTTGATGAGCAGCAATACCAACACGGCCAACACCATGCCCATAAACGGTACTTGGCGGCGGATGTTGATTTCTTTGAAGCTCCAAAACGGAATCTGCACAATCATGGAAATGCCGGCAAACAGGGTAATGCCCAATGCCCACCAATGCACGCCGGGGAAGCGTTCGATGCTGTGGTTGACCCAAATCAGGCCGACAATCAACGCAGCGGCGGTCGGGCTTGGAACGCCGATAAACCAGCGTTTGTCGACTTTGCCGATAAGCGTGTTGAACAGTGCCAAACGCAGAGCGGCGCAGGCGCAGTAGATAAAGGCGACGGAATAGCCGATTTTGCCAAACTGCCAAAGTTGCCATTTGTAGGCAATCAGGGCAGGCGCGACGCCGAAACTGACCATATCGGCGAGGCTGTCGAGCTGTTCACCGAATGCGCTCTGGCTGTTGGTCAAACGTGCAACGCGTCCGTCCATGCCGTCGAGCAGCATGGAAAGGAAAACTGCAATCGCCGCCGTTTCATAACGTCCGTGCATGGACTGTGTAATGGCGAAGAAGGCGCAAAACAGTGCGGCGATGGTAAAGGAATTGGGCAGCAGGTAAATGCTGTTTTTGCGGATGGAATTGCGTGGTGGAATCGGATTTTCTGTATTTTGTGAGTTGTCCATAATGTTTCCGTATATGCTGCGGGTGCAGATGAGGCATTATACCGCATTGGCAGGTTAAGGATTTTTAAAAGGCAGACATAGTTTCACTTCAATCGCATAAAGTTTCAGACGGCCTTTATTTTGTCAGTCAAACAACTCGCCCTGAGCCTGCTCTTTGGTCACGCGTACGTCGGTTTCGCCGTCGGCAAAAGTGATGTGCAGTTTCTGCCCTTGTTTCAATGTATCGGCATTGCGGATGACTTGTCCGCGTGTGTTTTTGACGACGGAGAAACCTCGCTCCAGAATATGCTGCGGCGATACGGCTTCGAGCAATGCGGCTTGGGCGATCAGGCTTTGACAGCGTTGGACAAGCAGCTGGCGGAAGGAATGCGACAAGGCCGTCTGAAAGCGGTCGATGTTGTGTTTGTAAATGGAAACATCAGGACGGCAATGTTTCAGGGTTTGGGTTTGGCGTTCAAAACGGGCGGTATGGGCACGGAGGTTTTGCGTCATCGAGTAAGACAGCGTTTGCGCCAGCTTGCTGATTGAAGCGCGCTGATCGTCAAGTTTTTGGCGCGGGTGACGGATTTGCCGCGCCAACCAGTCGAGTTTTTGGCTGGCATCGAAATAACGTTGCTCCAAAACGGTTTTCAGACGGCCTTGCGCTTGGGCTAGACGATGTAACGATTCTTGGCGGTTGGGGCTGACCAGTTCTGCCGCGCCGGTCGGCGTGGGTGCGCGTACGTCGGCGACGAAATCGGCGAGTGTGAAATCGGTTTCGTGGCCTACGCCGCTGACAACGGGAATTGCGCAGGCTTCGATGGCGCGCACAACCGGTTCTTCATTAAACGCCCACAAGTCTTCAATGCTGCCGCCGCCGCGACAGACAATCAGCACGTCACATTCGGCGCGTTGCGAAGCGGTTTTAATCGCTTGAGCAATTTGCAACTCGCTGCCTGTGCCTTGTACGGGCGTCGGATAAACGATAACGGGGATTTCGGGTGCGCGGCGGTTTAAGGTGGTCACGACATCGCGCAAAGCTGCCGCCGCCAGGCTGGTGACGATGCCGATACATTGCGGACGGGCGGGCAGAGGTTTCTTGCGTTCCGCTGAAAACGCGCCTTCCGCCTGCAACTGCGCCTTCAATCGCTCATAGGCTTCGTAAAGCTGCCCCAAGCCTTTGAGCCGCACCTCGTTCACCGTAATCTGAAATTCACCCCGCGCTTCATAAATACTGATTCTTCCTGATACCTCGATATGGTCGCCTTCTTTCAAAGGCTTCGCCAAGCGCATGGCCGCACCCTTAAACATCGCGCAACGCACCTGAGCGCGGCTGTCTTTGAGCGAGAAATAATAATGTCCGCTGGCAGCACGGGTCAGGTTGGATACTTCGCCGGCAATCCACAAGCCTGCGAGATGGTCTTCCAACAAGGCTTTGGCGAGGGCGTTGAGTTCGGATACGGAAATGGAGGAGGGCGCGAAGAGTTCGGACATTGCGAAACAGGAAAAATTTGGGAAAGTTGAATTATAAGGGTTTTAGAGCGATTCGTTGTATTCGTTTTTATGAAACTTGCGCCCTTTGTTTTAATATTATCAAAGGCGCATGTTCAGACGGCCTTGCCTGGGCGGGCTTGTGTTATATTATCGTTTGATTTTCGCTTCAAAAGCCGTGCGTATGCCCAAACTCCACCAAATTATCGAACGCCATTGGCAATCCCCCAATCCGTTTTTGTCTTTGCTGTTAAAACCATTGTCCAAGCTGTTTGCCAAAATTGCGGCGAAACGGCGCGATGATTTTGTTTCAGGCCGTCTGAAAAGCGAAAAATTGCCTGTGCCTGTGGTGGTAGTCGGCAATATCCATGCAGGCGGAACAGGGAAAACGCCGATAGTCGCTGCGCTGGTGTCGGGTTTGCAGGAAAAGGGCGTTAAGGTCGGTATCATCAGCCGAGGTTATGGGCGCAAGAGTAAGGCGGTTCATGTATTGAATACAGCCAGCAGTGCGGCAGATGCAGGCGACGAGCCTTTATTGCTGTTTCGCCAAACCGGTGCGCCGACGGCGGTAGGCAGCAGCCGTGCAGAAGCAGGCAGGGCATTGCTTGCAGCGCATCCGGAGCTTGAATTGATTGTGACCGACGACGGCTTGCAACATTATGCCTTGCAGCGCGATATGGAAATTGCCGTATTCCCGGCGGCGGATACGGGGCGGACGGATTTGGATTTACTGCCCAACGGCAGCTTGCGCGAACCTTTGTCGCGATTGGCTTCCGTTGATGCGGTCGTCGTCAGTGGCGGAAAGGCAGATGCGGCATTTAAGCCGTCTGAAAATATGTTTGTCAGCCATATTGAAACAGGGCGGATTTACCGGTTGAACAGGCCGTTTGAGAAATTGGATTTGGAAGGCTTGGGAAATCAAACCGTCGCTGCCGTCGCCGGTATCGCCAAGCCGGAACGTTTTTTCAATACGTTGCAAAGCATGAATATCGCTTTGAAACAAACCGTTGCCTTGCCTGATCATGCAGATATTACGGCCGCGGATTTACCGGACGCAGATGTGGTGATTATCACGGAAAAGGATGCAGTCAAATTTTCAGACGGCCACGGTTTGAATCATGTGTGGGTCTTGCCTGTTTATGCGATAATTGAGCCGGACTTGGCGGCGTTTGTATCCGCGAATGTTTCAATCTAAATGCTTATAGATGTTTCACAGATGTTTTAAAGATGATCTTCAAACTACGCAATAGGAGTAAATCATGAAGTTAAAATATTTGTTGGTCGCTTGCGCAGCTTTATTTGTATCCACTCAAAGCTTAGCTGCTAAACCAAGTGATGAATCTGCAATGAAATGGTTGGAAATTCAAGGGATAAGCAGTAATTATAGCGAGAAAGTACAACGTTCTTTAGAGATGGTGAATAAAGAGGACAATGAACGCTTGTTAACGATGACGCCCAAAGCTCAAAAAGCGCAGATGAAGGCGGTCATCAGCCGTTATATGAAAAACATGCAAGACGATTTGAGCCGCCCTGAGTTGAAAAAACAATGGTTGGATGAAGAAAAGCGTGCCGTACAGAAAGTATTCACACAAGAAGAAGTGGATGTAACCAACCGTTTTTTCTCTTCGGCTCAGGGAAAAAATATTTTGAAAAAGATAAGAAGTTTCCAACAGCATGGTGGAAATCTTGAGGATATGTTGAGCCAATCGGATATAGAAAAGATGACTGAAGCATTTGGGCATGGTGCCGGTAAGTCTGCGCTCGAGAAAATTAAGCATTTCGATAAGCTGAGTGATGAGATTATCCACAAAACCATGAGTCAAAACTACCTCAATGCAAGCGATAAATATACGCCTGCTTTTGAGGAGCAAACACATGGTATTTTATGCGAAGGCAACAAACATTTGCCGAAGTGTGCCAAATAATTTTCCGACTATCTGAAAATATTTATTTTTTGTTGAAAGGTAGAAAAAGATGAAGCTGAAAACCTTATTATTACCCTTCGCTGCGCTGGCATTGTGTGCCAATGCGTTTGCCGCGCCGCCCAGTGATGCGTCGCTGGAGCGTTTGTTTGAGGTGCAGAAGATGGATGCTCTGTTAGACCAGTCTCTCCAAAGCGTTGGAGGTATTGTGCTTTCTGATCCGAATGTACAGAATCTTTGGAAAGATGCGCCGGAAGACAAACGTCCTCAGTTGGAAGCAGTCTTGAAAAAATATACAACTCAATTGATTGCTGAAATCAATACACCGCAAGTGCGTGCCCAGTTGCATAAAGCGGCTTTGGAAGGCATAAAGACGGTTTATACTCAGGAAGAAGTCAACGCATTGATTGACTTTTACGGCACTGCAGTGGGTCAATCAATACTCGCTAAAACTCCACGCTATCTTGAAGCAACAATGACCCCAATATTGAGTATCATCACCGAAAAATACGAAAAATCCAGTCAAAACGCAAACTTAGCCCGTGAAATCCGTCAGATCATGTGCAATGGCAAAAATCCTGACCAAGCTTGTACACAGCAAACGAAGAAAACGGCACGGAAAAAATAATGCCGCTTGAGGCCGTCTGAAAACGAGTGCAGCAAGTTTCGCCAAAACGAGCAAAGTGATTTTCGCTAAAACCACCAAACCAGAAAGTAACCCCATGGAAAAAAAATTCTTAGACATCCTTGTTTGTCCTGTTACCAAAGGCAAACTCGAATACCATCAAGACAAACAGGAATTGTGGAGCCGTCAGGCAAAGCTGGCTTATCCGATTCGTGACGGCATCCCTTATATGCTGGAAAACGAAGCACGAGCGTTGAGCGAAGAGGAACTGAAAGCATGACCGAATTTGTCGTATTGATTCCGGCGCGGTTGGATTCTTCACGTCTGCCGGGCAAGGCTTTGGCCGATATTCACGGTAAACCGATGGTTGTACGTGTTGCCGAACAAGCAGCGAAAAGCAAGGCCGCGCATGTTGTCGTTGCCACCGACCATCCTGATATTCAGACGGCCTGTCAGGCGCACGGTGTCGAAGTGGTCATGACTTCTAATCAACACGAAAGCGGTACAACGCGTCTTGCCGAAGCGGCCAATACGCTGAAACTGCCGCAGCATCTGATTGTTGTGAACGTACAAGGCGACGAGCCTTTAATCGATCCCGAACTCATCAACCGTACGGCTGAAGTTTTGGTTGAAAACAATGTGCAAATGGCGACCGCCGCCCACGAATTGCACGATTTTGACGAGTTTATGAATCCTAACGTTGTCAAAGCCGTCCTCGACAAAAACCGCAACGCCATCTATTTCAGCCGCGCCCCGATTCCTTATCCACGCGATGTGATGCGCTCTGAAAAACGTGAATTGCCTTCAGAAACAGCTGTCTTGCGCCACATCGGCATTTATGCCTATCGTGCAGGTTTCCTGCAACGCTATTCCGAAATGGAAGTTTCTCCTTTGGAAACCATTGAATCTCTGGAACAATTGCGCGTCCTGTGGCACGGTTATCCGATTGCTGTTGAAATTGCCCAAGAAGCGCCAGCCGCCGGCGTGGATACACAGGAAGATTTGGACAGGGTAAGGGCTGTGTTCGAGGCCGTCTGAAAGGAAAAAACATGAATGATTTACGCCATTTGAGCCGTGACGAACAAAAACTGCTTGCCGATGTCGCTTTGCTGGTCAAAGACGACGATCAAGAGTTCAACTACGAAATGTTGAAAGTGGCCGCGCCCGACGAGGCCAGCGGCGAATTTTGGTTTCGCATGGCAGAAATGCTCAGCACCCTGCCGCCCAACCAATCCTTAGATTTGCGCATGACCGGCGGACGGTTGGCGGTCGCCGTATCGATTTTATCGGTGTTGTTGCAGGAAAGCCCCGATATTCCCCAGCTTTGGGCACAAAAAGTGATTGCGCTCAACTATCTGGCACACGGCCATCGGACACGCGCCCTCGGTTTAGCGCAACAGCCGGATAAAGCGGCAGAAGCCAACGAGGAAGAATATTTGGCAAAAGCCTTGTCCCAAAACCTACTTTCCACGTTGAAAGACGCATTGGAACGCTTCCCCGAAGACAGCTGGTTTATCGAAATGCGCGATGATGCGTGGCAGCACTTTGGCTCAGAGCAGGCCGTCTGAAGTTTTGAACGATAAACGCAAGGCGTGTAGAATTAAACAAACATCAAATCCATAAACCAAGAAGGACTCATCATGAAAGTATTATTGTTGGGCGCACCAGGCGCCGGCAAAGGCACACAGGCTCAATTCATCACTGCTGCATTCGGCATTCCTCAAATCTCTACCGGCGATATGCTCCGTGCTGCCATCAAAGCAGGCACTCCGCTGGGTTTGGAAGCAAAAAAAATCATTGATGAAGGCGGTTTGGTACGCGACGACATCATTATCGGCATGGTCAAAGAGCGTATTGCCCAAGACGACTGCAAAAACGGTTTCCTGTTTGACGGTTTCCCACGCACATTGGCACAAGCCGAAGCGATGGTTGAAGCTGGTGTGGATTTGGACGCGGTTGTTGAAATCGACGTACCCGACAGCGTGATTGTCGACCGCATGAGCGGCCGCCGCGTGCATTTGGCTTCCGGCCGTACTTACCACGTTACCTACAATCCGCCTAAAGTTGAAGGCAAAGACGACGTAACCGGCGAAGATTTGATTCAACGCGACGACGACAAAGAAGAAACCGTGAAAAAACGCCTTGCCGTTTACCACGAGCAAACCGAAGTTCTGGTTGATTTCTACAGCAAACTGGAAGGCGAACACGCGCCTAAATACATCAAAGTCGACGGCACCCAAGCAGTAGAAGCCGTGAAAGCCGAAGTATTGAAAGGTTTGGGCAAATAAGTTTTGCTGAAGTAAAATCATGAGGCCGTCTGAAAAAATATTTTCAGACGGCCTTTTGTGTACAAAAGCTGTTAAAATCGAAGCTATAACCGTTTCCGCAGGCATCTTATGAATCCCTTGATCTCCGACTTCCAAACTCAGCAACAACGTACTCCCGTTATCGTCGCCCTTGATTTTGCCAACGAAAAAGATACGCTCGGATTTGTCCGCAATCTTGACCCGGCATTGTGTCAAATCAAAATCGGCAAAGAGCTGTTTACCGCAACCGGCCGTAATTTGGCAGAAAGCTTAATCAATCAAGGTTTCAAACTTTTCCTCGATTTGAAATACCACGATATTCCCCACACAGTTGCTCAGGCCTGTAAAGTTGCTGCCGATATGGGCGTTTGGATGGTCGATATGCACGCCTCCGGTGGCCGCCGCATGATGGAAGCTGCAGCAGAAGCCGTTGCCGGATATCAAACCAAGCCGCTCCTAATCGGCGTAACCGTGTTGACTAGCATGGAACAAAGCGACTTGTCCGAAATCGGTTTGAACATCGCCCCTGAAGAACAAGTCATCCGCTTGGCGAAACTGGCGCAAAGTTCAGGCTTGGACGGCGTGGTATGTTCCGCTCAAGAAGCCGCACCATTGCGTCGTGAATTGGGACAGGATTTTGTCTTGGTCACACCAGGTATCCGCTTGGACGTTGCAGGCAATAATGACGACCAACGCCGTATTATGACACCGGCCGAAGCATTGGCTGCCGGTTCAACCTATTTGGTAATGGGCCGTCCGGTAACCAAAGCTGCCGATCCGGTAGCCGTATTGCGTGAAGTCAATCGAGTAGCCAACGCTTAAGGCCGTCTGAAGTATGAAGACGATTGTGATTGGTGCGACAGGCGCAACAGGAAAATCCTTGTTGCCTTTACTTGCAACCAGTTCAGAGGTTGAGTCTATCGACTGCTTCGGTCGCAGACATCCTGATTTTACCCACCAAAAGCTAAATAGCCATCAGATTGATTTTTCTCAGCCTGATGATTGGCGCGATGAAGTACAGGATGATTGTTTGCCTGCTTGGGAACAACCCTGAAAGCAGCAGGAAGTAAAGAAGCGCAATGGGCAATTGATTATGAGGCAAATCTTGAATTTGCCAAAGCCGCACGAGAAAACGGCGTCAATACTTTGGTTTTGATTTCCGCTTCCGGTGCAAATTCTGCTTCGCGCCTGTTTTATCAACGGATGAAGGGCGAATTGGAGCAAGCAATTATCGCTTTGAATTTTCCTCACCTTATTATTTTCCGCCCGCCATTGCTGATTCGTCCGAACAGCGACCGCTTGGGCGAAAAAATAGCAGAACGGATTTTTCGCGTACTCAACCGCATCGGCATGCTGAAAAACCAACGTCCACTTGCTGTCGAAAAATTGGCGCAAGCCATGCTGAAAGCAGCGTTGTTGTCATCTCATGAACAGGCGTCGTACTCGAAAAACCATATGCAGGTATATGAGCCTCAAGATATTTTTAGGCTGTTAGATCAATAAACCGATAACAAGCCTTACACAGAGATTTTAATGGAGCCAGTATGGTAACCAAGTTCCAACAAGAAACCCTCAAATCCCGTTTTGCACAAGCCAAAGTCCTTGTTGTCGGCGATGTGATGCTCGACCGTTATTGGTTTGGCGATGTGTCCCGCATTTCTCCTGAAGCCCCTGTGCCGGTGGCGAAAATCGCCCGTATCGACCAGCGGGCGGGCGGGGCGGCAAACGTTGCGCGCAATATCGCTTCATTGGGCGGCAAAGTAGGGCTGTTGTCCGTGACTGGCGATGATGAAGCTGCAGATGCGTTGGACGCATTGATGATGCAAGACGGCGTTGCTTCCTATCTGATGCGCGACAAGCAAATTGCGACTACTGTCAAATTGCGCGTTGTTGCCCGTAATCAGCAGCTTATCCGACTTGATTTTGAAGAATCGCCTCATCGTGAAGTGTTGGAACAAATCAAGCATCAATATTGCGAAGTGTTGCCTGAATACGATGCCATTATTTTTTCAGATTACGGCAAGGGCGGCCTGTCGCATATTTCCGATATGATCGATTGGGCGAAACAGGCCGGTAAACCTGTTTTAATCGACCCCAAAGGCGATGATTACGAAAAATATGCCGGCGCTACGCTGATTACGCCTAACCGTGCAGAGTTGAAAGAAGTGGTGGGTAGCTGGAAAAACGAAAATGATTTGACTGAAAAAGCCCAAAACCTGCGCCGTCATCTTGATTTGACCGCGATTTTGCTGACCCGAAGTGAAGAGGGTATGACCCTGTTCAATGAGGGCGAGCCGATTTATCAGCCTACACGGGCCCAAGAAGTCTATGATGTATCGGGTGCAGGCGATACCGTTATTGCCGGAGTGGGCTTGGGTTTGGCCGCTGGTTATACCATGCCCGAAGCGATGCACCTTGCCAATACTGCGGCAGGTGTTGTCGTGGCAAAACTTGGTACAGCGGTTTGCTCGTTTGCCGAATTGACTAAGGCATTGGAAGAGCAATAATTGCGGTTTCAGACGGCCTTAAAATCTAAAGGCCGTCTGAAAATAGAGTTGGAAAATAATCCAGACAGACAAGTTTTTATTTTTAGACAGCATGATTTCTTCAAGGCCGTCTGAAAAATCAAAATAAAGGAAATTCATTATGACCATTATCGTAACAGGCGCGGCCGGCTTTATTGGCAGCAACATCGTCAAAGCACTTAACCAGCGCGGTATTACCGACATTGTTGCCGTCGACAATTTGAGCAAAGGCGAAAAATTTAAAAACCTTGCCGAGTGTGAAATTGCCCATTATCTCGATAAACACGAATTTATCCGTCAAGTGCGCGGCCATCTTCTGCCTTACGACGATATCGAAGCCGTTTTCCACCAAGGCGCATGTTCTGATACCATGAATCATGACGGCCTTTACATGATGGACAACAACTACCAGTACACACTTGATCTCTTGGACTGGTGTCAGGATGAACGCATTCCGTTCCTTTATGCTTCCAGCGCCGCAGTGTACGGCAAGGGCGAAATCTTCCGCGAAGAGCGCGAACTGGAAAAACCGCTCAATGTATATGGCTACTCTAAATTCTTGTTTGACCAAGTATTGCGCCGCCGCATGAAAGAAGGCCTGACCGCCCAAGTCGTTGGCTTCCGCTACTTCAACGTATATGGACAGCAGGAGCAACACAAAGGCCGTATGGCATCCGTCGCCTTCCATCATTTCCACCAATACCGCGAGCATGGTTATGTTAATCTGTTTGGCGCCAATGACGGCTACGGTAATGGTGAGCAAACACGCGATTTTGTCAGCGTAGAAGATGTTGCCAAAGTTAACCTTTACTTCTTCGATCATCCTGAGCTTTCAGGTATCTTTAACCTCGGTACAGGTCGTAGCCAACAGTTTAACGAACTTGCCGCCGCAACCGTCAACGCTTGTCGTGCGGCCGAAGGCAAGCCTGAAATGAGTTTGAAAGAGTTGGTTGAAGAAGAACTTATCCGTTATATTCCATTCCCAGATGCACTCAAAGGCAAATATCAGAGCTTTACTCAAGCGGATATTACCAAGCTGCGCGAAGCTGGGTATAAAGAAGAATTCTTGGATGTAAAACAAGGCGTCAGCCGTTACGTTAAATGGATGCTGGAGAAATTGGTTTAAGTCCTTCTGATTTGAATGATAAGGTCGTCTGAAAAAGGATTTTCAGATGGCCTTATCATTTTGGGAAATTTTAAAATGAGACCTTTGCAAAATTCCTTTTCCTTCCAGCAGCCGAAATCCAAACATAGATTTTCGACTGTTTTCGTTCCAAGTACCCACTGATTCTACTCAAACCCCCCTCTTTACTCTCCCCAGATACCTGATAATCAGGCATCCGGGCCGCCTTTTAGGTAACAACAGGCGCACTTAGCCTGTTAGCTGCTTTCAACAGGTTTAAACACATTGCCTTCAGATGGCTTTATGCACTCACTTTAATCAGACCGAAATAGGCTACCCGAGTGTAGCGGGACTTACGGTGCAGCGTACCGAAGCTTTGTTCGACCACATAACGGGTCTTCGATAGATGTCGGTTACGTTTGGTTTACGCTTCCATCAGCGGACGGTTGCGGTGGGCTTTGCGCATAATGCCGTCCAGCAAACGATGATTACCAGATGCTACCGGTCTTCCTCGTTGTCATAGCCTGAGACCTTTGCACGAGCTTGTCACATTTGACGCAAATGGCGCAAGTTAGATACAAATCAGGCACAAACAAAAAAGACAGCCTTACAAATAAGCTGTCAATTAGAAATTTAGAATATTAGGTTTTTCAATAAATTCAGATATTTATTGGTGCCCGGAGCCGGAATCGAACCGGCACGGCCGGTTTAGGGCCGACGGATTTTAAGTCCGTTGTGTCTACCTATTTCACCACCCGGGCGTAGACA
>NZ_JBQCWY010000027.1:0-16502 GCF_051956955.1 Neisseria sp. P0021.S005
TACGCAATGATGCCGAGTTTGCGCCGTCTTCATTAATCAGCGAGCTGCTGGATACCATCGCCGCCATGACGGGGAAAAGCGGGCGTGAGTTGTCGGAGAAATGGGTGAAACATCATCCTTTGCAGGCGTTTTCGCGCCGTTATTTCCAAAAGGACGCGCTTTCAGACGGCCTCTTCAGTACGCGCCAAGATTATGCCGATGCATTGAACCAACCGCAAGCGGAAGCGCAGCCGTTTTTCCTTGAGGCTTTAAGTCAGGAAGAGCCGGGCAAAACCATTCATCAAGGCGAACTCATCAGTTTTTGGCGCAATCCTGTCAAAGTTTGGCTGAAGAAAAATTTAAGCTGGGATCAGCCGTATCTGGACGGCGCATGGGAATCTGCCGAACCGTTTGAGCCGCAACATGAAGGTCGGATTGCCGATGCCTATTTGGATGCGCGGCGCAAAGGTGAAGATTTTGAAGATACGGCCATTCGGCTGAATGCAGAAAGTCTGATGCCGGTAGGCGAGTTGGGCGGCTTATGGCAGAAGCAGTATCAGATATCTGCGAAAAACGTGGATACCGAGTTGATACACAGTAACAAAAGGCCGTCTGAACCTTATGAAGAATCCTTTGACGATTTGGTTTTACAAGGCACCATCGGCAATCTTTATGAGTGCGGCCGCATTGTGTTCCTAAATCAAAAAGACAATGCACCCAACCGCATTGCCCGTTTATTGGAGCATTTGATTTTTTGCGCCATCGCCCCTAAATCCGTTGAAAGCCGACAAACCTATATTGTCAGCCTGGGACAGACCGAAACCTATGCCGCCATCGGGCAAGAGGTGGCGAGGGCACTTTTGAAAGAATGGTTGGTATATTTCCGAATCGGACAAAATACCCCCTTGCCGTTTTTTGCCAAAACCAGCCTTGCCGCTGCGGAGGAGTACAACAAGAAAGAGGATTGGGATGCTGCCTTGAGAAAAGCCCATGATGTTTTTAATGGCAATAAAATGAGCAAAGGGCAGAAAGAATATACCGAAGTGAAGCTGGTGTTTGGTCATTCGGAAGAATCGCCGCTTGATGAGCCACTATTTGAAAACCTCGTCGTCAATCTACTTGTTCCACTTTTGACCGGCGTAGCAGGGAAAACCAATGCAACAGAACAGGAGTAAAGCATGGCCACTTATGCAGAATATTTGGATTTTGATACTGAAGAAGACAAATTGAAACAGCAGCAACTCTATCAGGCGACCGAGTTGTCGGCGCAAACGGTAGCAGAGGTTAAAAAGATCAGTCGTCCGCAAAACTGGTTGCTTGCCGCTGCGCCATATTGTCCTGATTGTCGCGTGTTTGTGCCGTTTATTCAGAAAATGGCGGAGTTGAACCCCAATATCCGCGTCAACTATATTGCCCGTAACGATTTTGACGACAGCAGCCGTTTCGATAATCCTCGCCAACAGGAAATCGTCCGTACCAACCAAAAAATTCCTGCACTGTTCCTGATGGGGCATGAAGAGGCCGGGCCTGTGTTTAACGAGTTTCCGCAAGTGGTGTTAAACCAAATTGCGGCAGATGAAACCGGTCGCACGGAATTGCGCGATGCGTACCGTGCCGGCGAATTTAATGCCGATATTGAGGCTCAGATTGTAGCGGCGTTGGCATGGGCAGAGCAGCGTTGTTGAGTAGATATTGTTGGTGTGTAAGACTATATTTTGAGCCACTTTGATAAAGGGGACAATTTCTAGTGTAATTTAGTTCTTACCTAGATTTTCTCATTATGTATTTACGTTCTGGAACTTCAATGGTTTGAACAATTTCAAATCCCTCTTTTTGGTAGAGGTCTCTAGCTATTTGATTTGACTCAAAAACCGTTAGGGAAATACTTTCTATTTCTTCATTTTCAAACATTTCTTGAAGAAAGTATTGAAAAGCTTTTCTACCTAATCCTTTTCCCTGCTTCTGTGGAGCTATGAGAAATCTTCCAATATGAAGATTTTTATCTTCTAGTTTGATTTTCTGGATGATGCCTACAAACTCTTCTCCAACAAAAATGGAAAAAATCCCTTCCATCTTTTGCAAGGATTGGGCAATCAAGGGATAAGAAATCTTTGGCCCCATCCATTGCTTCTGAAAACTTTCTCCCAAAGCATTAGACCACTGACAAATGAGTTGGGCATTTTCTAACTGAAGTCCTTTTTCAAAGTGAATTTTCATATTTGCTCCTAAAACTTCTCTTATATCCAACTATTATACTCTTTCTCATATTTTTTCCGAATAATTAAGTATGATTCAACTTTATTTTTTTCTTGTTGGAACGATTCTTGCTTCCTTTCTTTGCTTTGTAATAAAAAGGCCGTCTGAAAAGATTTCAGACGGCCTTTTTTGATGCTCAACGTTTGATCAAATCTCGATTTTATTCGGCGTAAAGGTTTGCCATTTGTTGCAGGCTGGGCAGTGCCAGAAGAAGACTTGGGATTTGAAGTGGCAGTTGCGGCAGCGGTACATAACGCTTTTTTGCAGCTGGCGGCCGATAATGGAACGAATCATATCGGTGTCGGCTTTCCACTCCGGATTCATACTGCTGAGTTTCAAGCCAAGCAGGCGGTACACGCCGTTGAGGTCGGGTTTTTGGCGGACGAGTTCGACAGCGATTTGCGCCGCTTCGGTTTCGCCTTTGAGCAGCAGAGCCTTTTCGTAGATGACGTTGATCAGGTCAAGATCGGGAAAGGTTTGCATATAGCCGATGAGGCGGTTGAGGCCTTCTTCCTGCTTGCCTTGCGCGGCATAGGCTTCATAGAGCTTCTCGCCGACCATGCTCAGATAGGCGTGGTTTTGCTGCTCGATGGCGGAATACGCTTCCACTGCGGCAGGGAAGTTGCCCTGACGGTATTCGATGTCGCCGAGGATGATGTTGGCGCGCGTACATTTCTTGTTGGCTTCGAGTGCTTTGCCGATGTTGTAGCGTGCGGCGTCGAAGTTGGACTTGAACAGTGCGGCTTGGGCGATTTCGCAATAGAACTGGGCGATTTCAAACTGGTAGGTTTGTTCGTCATGGCTCAAGAGTTGCGCCATTTCGATGGCTTTTTCCCAGTCGCGGTCTTGTTGGTAAATACTCAAAAGGTGTTGGCGGGCTTCGCGTGCCATATCGCCTTCCTGCAAGCCGAGGAAGATTTGTTCGGCACGGTCCACCAAGCCTGCGCTTTGGTAGTTTTGCGCCAATTCAAAAAGCACGCGCGCGCGTTTTTCGTTGACTGTGTCGGGCGAATCGAGCAGGGCGCGGTGCATATTGATGGCTTTGTCGTTTTCGCCGCGTTGACGGTAGAGCTTGCCTAGGGTCAGGTTTAAGTCGTATGACTGCGGCTGTTGGTCAATCACTTCCGCCAATTCGCGCGCGGCGCGGCCACTGTTGCGGTCAACGAGGGCGTCAAGGCTTTTGTAAAACCCTGCCGGTATGCTTTTAGCCTGTTTCAGGACGGTCTTCATATCGACGCGCGCGGCAAACCAGCCCATAGCGAAGAAAACGGGGAGGAGGACGATGGGCAGTAAGATGACCCACAATTCGTTGTCCATGGTATTCCTTTATTGATTGGTGGCATTACGCTTTGGGAGTGGCTTCGGAAGTCGTTGCCGGTGTTTCGGTTTTGACCGGGGTCAGGTCTTTTTCGGAAAGGTGGGCGTATTTTTTCACTTCGGCACGCAGGCGGTTGTTTTCGCTGCGCAGGGACAGCAGACGGCCGAAGAGGGCAAACATACCGAACACGATACCGATAATAAATGCACCGAAAAGCACGACAATTAGCGGCAGATTGATGTTTTGGCCGGGCAGGTAGAAGAAGGATACGGTGTGGGTATTGGTAATGGCCAGCAGGAGGAAAACAAGAAGAATCAGGATTTTGATGATGGTATAGATGAGTTTCATGGGTTACTCCGGGTTGGCTGCGGTTGGGGCAGGCCGTCTGAAAAATGGTATCAGTTTAAACGATTTGCCGGATTTCGGATAGAACGGCATGTTTCAGACGGCAGGGGAGATGGTGTCTTTATGCTGACGGGTACTTGTCAAACCCATATTGAAAGGCGTATTGTTCAGTCTTTAGTTATTATCTTACAAATCAGAATAAGAAAGGCAATCATCATGAGCAGACCAGTCCCAGCCGTATTCGGCAGCGTTTTCCACGCTGAAATGCCCGTTATCGCTTATCGTGAAGGTAAATGGCAACCGGTAGAATGGCAATCTTCCAAAGACCTGACACTCGCCCCCGGCGCACATGCTTTGCATTATGGCAGCGAATGTTTTGAAGGTTTGAAGGCATTCCGTCAGGCAAACGGCAAAATCGTGATGTTCCGCCCGACTGCTAACATCGCGCGTATGCAGCAAAGCGCAGATATTCTGCACCTACCGTGTCCTGAGACAGAGGCTTATTTGAATGCTTTGATCGAATTGGTCAAACGTTCCGCCGAGGAAATCCCTGATGCGCCTGCCGCTTTGTACCTGCGTCCGACTTTGATCGGTACCGACCCTGTGATCGGCAAAGCCGGTTCTCCTTCCGAAACAGCCTTGCTGTACATTCTGGCTTCTCCTGTCGGTGACTATTTCAAAGCCGGTTCGCCCGTTAAAATCTTGGTGGAAACCGAACATATCCGTTGCGCCCCACATATGGGTCGTGTGAAATGCGGCGGCAACTACGCTTCCGCCATGCCTTGGGTATTGAAAGCCAAAGCAGAGCATGGTGCAAACCAAGTATTGTTCTGCCCGAATGGCGACGTTCAGGAAACCGGCGCGTCCAACTTTATCCTGATTAACGGCGATGAAATCATTACCAAACCGTTGACAGATGAATTCCTGCACGGCGTTACCCGTGATTCCGTGCTGACTGTTGCCAAAGATTTGGGTTACACTGTTACCGAGCGCAACTTTACTGTCGACGAGCTGAAAACTGCGATTGAGAATGGTGCGGAAGCGATTCTGACTGGTACGGCTGCGGTTATTTCTCCAGTAACTTCTTTCGTGATTGATGGCAAAGAAATTGAAGTGAAGAGCCAAGAGCGCGGTTACGCAATCCGTAAGGCGATTACCGACATTCAATACGGTTTGACAGAAGACAAACACGGCTGGTTGGTCGAAGTTTGTTAAGTAGAACGTTAATATAAAAGGCCGTCTGAAATATTTTTTCAGACGGCTTTTTTTATTGGCATTTAGAAGGAAAAAGCGATAATAAAATGCTAAATTTTTTAAACAAACGGTAGTATTTTTAGATAATCGGTATATAATGCGCAGTCATGTTGTAAAAATACATATTGGAAATATCGAATTTTATTGATTTTTAGAAGAAGTTAAAAACAGTTATAGATATTTATTCTGTATATTTTGTAAATTTAGTTAAATAGGGAATGCTAAAAACATATCGTGTTAGAATTTCCCTCCTTTTTGGCTTCGCGGGATTCACTCTGTCAAGTCAAAAAGGAAACCAGTGCAAGATAAAACCATTTTTATTTTGCTATAAAAATCAAAAATAACTTAACTCTGGATGAACTAATCAATTAAAAAGGGACTCTGATACATTTCCGTCAAAAATAACCGGATACATGGTACGCGGACAGATCGCCTATATAAAGTCATCCAAGGGTTCTGTCTGACACCATGACCGTTTCCAATCAGAAAACCGGCAGAAGGGGAAACGCTGCCGAGTTTCTCAAAGCGGCCAACTTCAGTTTGGCCTTTATACAGGCAATTGTTGTTACGACAGAATCCGTCTTACCTCTTTAATCAATCGGCTTTTTTGTTGCACGCTTGTGCGGTGGGAAAGGCGATATTCGATACAAGGAAATACGCTGATTATGTCACATAAACTTGCTCCTCTTGGCCGTACCCACATTCGTCACGGCTCATCCACACCTGAAGCAAATTCCAAATCATCTTCTCCTCTAAAAGAATGGATACACACCCACAATTGGGGGGATATGCCGTCGGTTTCTCCTGAGCTTAAGCAATTAAGCGGTAAAAATACGGTAACGAGAGAAGTAGTGCATGTGGCGGAGGCAGCAAGATTTGACAGTTCATCATCATCTTCAGACGGCCTTGTGACAAAAATGCATGTTGCACGGGCCAGTGTTGCTTCTGTAAGCAGCGTTTCCAGTAAACATATCATTGCGCCTAAAGTAACAAATAAACCTGCCGCTACCGATAAAGCAACGGCAGCTAAACCAGTCAATAAATCGATGGAAAAAATTCTGGCTGAAAAGCAAAAAATTTACGAAGAGGCTAAAGCAAAAAAAATAGCCGAGGCTGCCGCTGCCAAAGCAAAGGCGGTCGAACGCGCAAAAGAAGCGCATAAAGCGGCAGTCGAAAAAGCGATTGCAGAGCGTAAAGCCAAACAAGAAGCCGCCCGCAAAGAGAAAGAGGAGGAAGACAGAATTGCCGAAGAAAAAGAAACCGTTGAGATTGTTCATAAAAAGAATCTGAAGGATTCAGACGGCCATGACAAAATAGCGGGCGTTTCTTCCGGTAAAAAAGCAATCAATAGCCACGACGGCCACCTCAGTTCGGGTAAAGCAAACAAAATTGACGACCATGCTGAAAGCAGGGTAGGCCTATCCGGAAAATACCGCGTGTATGAATCTAAAGAGTACGGTAATTACGTTCGTGTGAATGATTTTGGTGCCGATGCGCAGGGTAAAAAAGACAGTCTTCAGGCATTTAAAGCAGCTTTAGAAGCGGCTCATAAAGAAAAAGCCATGGTCTTCTTGGATGGTACTTACTATATTTCCAACCAGATTGTGATGGATAAAACCGTTTCCGGCGCACGCGGTTTGTTTGGTTCGGGTATGGGCAAAACCAAAGTAACGTTTGATAAAGCGCAGACGGGCGTGTTCAATCCGGACACCAACCATGACGATATCCGCGAATTTGCCGGTATTTTGGTTGATGGGCAAAACAATAAAACCATTGCCGACTTGTCGGTTCAATATACCAACCCTGATTTTTACCGCAAAGGCTTAAGCTATTTTGGCAAGGTAAACGGCATTTTAGTGAACGATGCGGACAATACTTTAATCAGCAAAGTAGAGGTTTCCGGTGCCAATCGTGCTGGTGTGATGTTTACGTCAACCGCTTCTTTGGAAACGGAAAAAGGTCAAAAACTGACCTTTAAAGCGCGCGTACAAAGCGGCGAAATTGATGAAAAATACGAAGCGCTGCCTTTGGGTGAAAACAACCGTATTGTTGATTCGTATCTGCACCACAACCGCGTTGCCGGTGCGCTGATCGGTTTCCAACAAAACTTTATCGGCGAGGGCAACCGTTTGGATTGGAACGGCCACGAAGCGGACGGCGGTACCGGCTATGGTATGGCTGTGGCTGCGGGTAGTTACAATTACGGCATCACATACCGTAAAAACACGACTGACCACAACTACCGCAAAGGCTTGGATGTGCATGATGGTACAGGCATTGTCATTGAAGACAATGTGTTAACGGGTGACCGGCTGTATGGTATTGTTGCCTACAACCGCCAGTTTTCTATGGATAAAGTCAAAATTACGGGCAATACCATTATCCAAGACCCGAGCTTCCGTTTGAATGTTGATGATGACTTGGGTAAGTACTACCACATGTATTCAGGGATTCAGGTACAAACCAATACCCAATACAAAGATTTGCACTCGGCTGATAAAGGTTATTTCGATATTAGCGATAATGTCATTAAAAATCTGACGGTTTATCAAAACAATATTCAGACCTACGCGATTGAGTTCCGTAACCATGAAAGCAAAATGGATTACACGCTCAATATGGCAAACAACAAGATCAGCGGCGAATCTACCAAATATCTGATTGCCGTCATCAACGATACCTACGACCGCGTTTTATCTAAAAACGGCATTGGTAGCGGTACCATTACCATCAGCGGCAATGATGCCGATATTGGTAAGATTATGAAAGGCGCAGTACCGGTTTATGTGGAAGAACACCATGGCAATGTCGCTATGCATGGTGCGGTGACAATTCACAACAACAAAATTTCCGTGCGCGAAGAATCTGAAGGCTATGTTGAATTTGCCTATTTAAAGAGCAATGCCAAAGAGTACAACATCACCAATAACACATTGAAACTTGGTGGTGCCCTGAATGATGCTTTGGTAGACGTACACAGTACCAACCCTAAAGGCAAAGCATCTTTAAATGTAGCCAACAACAAAATCATGACGGACATTAAAGGCAAACTGTATGATTCATGGCTGCGCTTTGAAAACGACATCAAGACGTATTCTGAAGGCAATAGCCATAACGGCGCAGCACTGAAAAAGGTGAATACGACCGGCAGTAAAGTGGCATTGAGCGATATCTTGTCAGAAGCTAACCATATTGTTGAAACGACTAAAGAGACTGTGTATCACCATACTCAGAACGTGTATACATCAGGAGTGGAAGAACATCATACAACGACAGGGATTTTGTAAGTTGTTGAAGTCGTAATCTTTATGTTTTAAATATTGATAAATAAAAAAAGGCCGTCTGAAAATTTTCAGACGGCCTTTTCATCTAACTCACATTATTTAGCCAGTTCGGCACGCAGTTTGTGGGTTACGTTCATCATCACTTGGAGTTGTTCCAGAGTTTCTTTCCAGCCACGGGTTTTCAGGCCGCAGTCCGGGTTAACCCACAGACGTTCAACCGGTACAACCTCGATGGCTTTGCGCAACAGATGCTCAACTTCAGCTTCAGTCGGTACGCGTGGGCTGTGGATGTCGTAAACACCTGGGCCAATGTCGTTCGGGTATTTGAATTCGCCGAACGCGGTCAAGAGCTCCATATCGGAACGTGAAGTTTCAATGGTGATGACGTCAGCGTCCATAGCAGCGATGGCAGGCAGGATGTCGTTGAACTCAGAATAGCACATATGAGTGTGGATTTGGGTGCTGTCTTCGCAACCGGTAGAGGACAGGCGGAAAGATTCGCCGGCCCAGTTCAGGTAGGCATCCCAATCGGCACGTTTCAAAGGCAGACCTTCGCGGATGGCAGGTTCGTCAATTTGGATGACTTTGATGCCGGCTTTTTCCAGATCCAATACTTCGTCGTTCAGAGCCAGTGCGATTTGTTTGCACACGGTAGAGCGAGGAATATCATTGCGGACAAAAGACCATTGCAGAATGGTTACAGGGCCGGTCAACATACCTTTCATCGGGCGTTTGGTCAGGCTTTGAGCGTAAGTAGACCAAGCCACAGTCATGGCTTCAGGACGACTTACGTCACCAAAGATGATAGGTGGTTTAACGCAACGTGAGCCGTAGCTTTGTACCCAGCCGTATTGGGTGAATGCAAAACCGCTCAACAATTCGCCGAAGTATTCAACCATGTCGTTACGCTCGGCTTCGCCGTGTACCAGTACGTCCAAGTCCAGTTTTTCTTGCTCTTCAACCACCAAGGCGATTTCTTTTTTCATCGCGGCTTCGTAATCTGCGGCAGACAGTTCGCCTTTTTTGAAGGCTGCACGTGCTTGGCGGATTTCGGTAGTTTGTGGGAAAGAACCGATGTTGGTAGTCGGCAGTAAAGGCAGGTTCAACCATGCTTGTTGCGCTTTGATACGGTCGGCAAATGGAGATTTGCGTTGGTCTGCGTTGGCAGGCAAATCGGCCAGGCGTTTGGCAACGTCTGCACGGTGGATTTCGCTGCTGTTGGCACGGGAGTCGGCGGCAGCTTGGCTAGCGGCCAGTTCTTCGGCAACAGAATCACGACCTTCGTTCAATGCGGCTTTCAGAACGCGCAATTCTTGGGTTTTTTGCAGGGTGAATGCCAACCAAGAGTACAGGTCAGGTTTGTTGGCTTTCAGTTTTTCTTCAACTGACAAGTCAAATGGAGTGTGCAGCAGAGAGCAAGAGCTGGAGATCCACAAACGGTCGCCCAGTTTGGCTTGCAGAGGCTCGACAGTTTCCAAAACTTTGTTCAGGTTGGCGCGCCAAATGTTGCGGCCGTCGATAACGCCGGCAGACAGAACTTTGTCGTAGTCGGCAAATGCGTCCAGCTGTTCAGGAGCGCGTACCAAGTCGATGTGCAGGCCGTCAACAGGCAGGGATTTCAGCAAAGTAGCGTGTTCGGCAACAGAACCGAAGTAAGTGCTCAACAGGATTTTGGCGCTTACTTTGCTCAAAGTAGCGTAAACGTCTTTGTATGCTTCTACCCATTCTTTAGGCAGGTCAACAGTCAAAGCAGGCTCGTCGATTTGAATCCACTCGGCACCGGCTTCAACCAAAGCAGTCAGGATTTCAACGTAAACAGGCAACAGTTTAGGCAACAGGCTCAGACGGTCGAATTCAACAGCGCCTTTTTCTTTACCAACCCACAGGAAAGTCAACGGACCAACAACGGTCGGTTTGGCTTTCAGACCCAAAGCTTGGGCTTCTTGCAGTTGTTGAACGTAGTGTTTGGCGTTGGCTTTGAATTCGGTATCGGCGTGGAATTCAGGCACCAAGTAGTGGTAGTTGGTGTCGAACCATTTGGTCATTTCGATAGCGAATTGGTCTTTGTTACCGCGGGCCAGTTGGAAGAATTGTTCCAAAGACAGGTTTTGGTTGTCGAAGCCGAAACGGGCAGGGATGGCACCGGTAGCAACTTGCAGGTCGAGGATGTGGTCGTAGAAAGTGAAATCGCCTACAGCAACGTAATCAGCGTTGGCAGCAGCTTGGTGTTTCCAGTTTTTCTCGCGCAAGTCTTTAGCAACAGCCAGCAATTCTTGCTCGCTGATTTCTTTGCGCCAGTATTTTTCTTGTGCGAATTTCAATTCGCGGAAGGCACCGACGCGCGGGAAGCCTGAAAAATGCAATGTTGTCATGTTAACTCTCCTAGTTGGAATTTTGAATCAGGCCAGTATGGCCTGAATGTTCGATATTGTAAATCAGAATGGGGAGGCCGTCTGTTTTATTAACGGGGGCGTACACCCAAAATATGGCAGATGGCGTAAGTCAGTTCGCTGCGGTTGAGGGTGTAGAAGTGGAAGTCTTTGACACCTTCGCGCGAGAGGACTTTGACCATGTCGATGGCGATGCTGGCGGCAACAAGGTTGCGCGTGCCTTGGTCGTCATCCAAACCTTCGTACATTTTAGACAGCCAGCTTGGGATTTTGACATTGGTCACTTGGGCCATTTTGGTCAATTGTTTGAAATTGGTTACGGGCAGGATGCCGGGAACAATTTCAACGTCAATGCCCATCATCACGCAACGGTCGCGGAAGCGCAGATAGCTTTCCACGTCAAAGAAAAATTGGGTAATAACGTGGTTTGCACCCGCATCAATTTTGCGTTTCAGATTGATTAAGTCGGCTTGTGCGGATTTGGCTTCCGGGTGCACTTCTGGATAGGCTGCTACGGAAATATCAAAGTCGGCAACGGAGCGCAACAGTTTGACCAAATCTTCGGCATAGAAAGGTTTTTTCTCGTAGCCGGGCGGCTCGTCGCCACGCAGGGCGACAATGCGGCGGATACCGCTATCCCAATAATCTTTGGCGATTTGGCGCAACTCGTCAGGGCTGGCGTCGATACCTGTCAGGTGGGGGGCAGCGTCAAGGCCGGTTTCTTGTTTGATGCGTTTGACGATGCTGTGTGTGCGGTCGCGTTCGCCGGAGTTTGCACCGTAGGTTACGGAAACGAATTTCGGATGCAGGGTTTGCAGGCGATGGATGGAATCCCACAGCATGGTTTCCATTTGTTCGTTTTTCGGCGGGAAAAATTCGAATGAAACATTGATGTCGCCTTTTAAATCAGAAAGGCTGTTGTTTAAAGCGGCGATTTCTCGAGCGTGATTCATGGCTATGCACCTTCTGCATATCTTTTATTTGTTGTCAGGTTGCATAATAAATTTGAGGTTGGTATGAGTCAATTTCGAAATTTTCCGAAATTGTATGAATAAATTTAATAAAGACCTCAGGCCGTCTGAAAAACTGTCTGAGGTCTTGTTTGATAGGGAAGTGGGGAAAGATTATTCTGCTTCATCTATCCACGCTTGTTGCACGGCTTCGAGAATACGCTCGCCGCAACGCGTCGGGTCATCGTCAAATTCAGGCAAAGCCATAATTAAATCACGCAGTTGGGTAAAGCGTACGGTTTTCGGATCGATGCTGTCGCCGTGTAAGTCGTAGAGTTCTTCGGCGATGCGTTGGGTATCTGTCCATTTCATGATGTGTTCCTTTATTGGGTTTGGGCTATTAGTAATTATTTTAATCAAGAAGAAGTTGGACTGCCAGATTGTTTTACGGAAGATTGGCAGATAAATGATGGCGCTATTTTTTAACAAAATAGCATAGTTGCGTTAAAATACGGCAAGACACTTAAAATTCACGGCAATCTGCCGTTTTATACTTTCTATTCCGCTTTGTATGATTTGGTTTTCATACAAAATTTACACTTTGTTATGCAACCAAATTTTTTGGAACGGCTCTTAAGACAATCCATCGCTTAAAAATAAAAGGAAAAAAGATGAATAACGCACTCAACGCCAAGCTGTCCAAGCTGATTTACGCGCTCGCTTCCGATGATCCGGAGTATCTGTCCCAAGCAGGTGCATTCGACCGTTTGCTGTTGTTGGTTCGTGAACTTTATCGGATGCTGGACGAAACAGAAGGTTTGAAGCAGCTGGTGTTCCGTCTGTATTACGGCAAGCATTATGGTTTGATTAAACTGGATGCCGCTTCACCCAATGACGATGCAGGCGCATTGAGGTTGAAACGTTGGATGGTTTATTCGCGTATCGCAGAGCGTATCGAAAATTGCGGCAAGCATTTGTCGGTCGTGCTTGAAAATGCTGTATTGGAAAATGGCGCAAACAAATCTCATTATATAGATGAAGCCAATGCCATTATCGAGCGTTTCGGTTTAGTAAGGGATGAGGCTGCACTTTCGGCCATTGAGGCGGAGGAAGCGTTGAAGGTAGAGGCTGAACTGCCGACCGTAAACAAATCTCAAAACGCGGCTCCCCGTTATAACGGCAATGTGCATCAAATCAGAATGCAAGAAAAAATTGAAAATTACTCCGCTACGCAGAAAGTGGCCTCCATGCAGATTTCGCGTATGCGTTTTATTTTCCCTCATATCAAATAGTTTGCTGCATAACCAAAAGGCCGTCTGAAAACCATGAATTTGTGGTTTTAGACGGCCTTCTTCATACAATCTTGTTTTAGTGGTCTTCACGTGCATGGTTGATCGTATATTTGGGGATTTCTACGACCAAATCTTCATCGGCAACGACTGCCTGACAGCTCAAGCGTGAATCGGCTTCCAAGCCCCATGCTTGGTCGAGCAAGTCTTCTTCCAATTCGGTCGGTTCTTCCAGGCTGTCAAAACCTTTGCGGATAATCACGTGGCAGGTGGTGCAGGCGCAGGATTTTTCGCAGGCGTGATCGACTTCGATATCGTGGTCGAGCAGTACGTCAAGGACGGTTTGGCCTTCCGGTGCATCTTCGATAACTGCGCCTTCAGGGCATAATGTCGCGTGTGGGAGTACGGTAATTTTTGGCATTTTTATTGTCTCGGTTGTTTAAGAGTGGTTGTGGTTAAAGTGGTTTCAGACGGCCTTGGGTATTCAATATTCAGGCCGTCTGAAAAATGGGTTTATAACATGATGCCTTTACTTTTTAAATTTTCCAGACATTCGTCCAAGTAAGCATCATCATGTTCAGCATAAATCGGCGAAGTAGCTGTTTCAGCCGCGTGCGAATGGTATGGGGCAACGGCTTTGCCGCGATACAGCGGGTCTTTCCATAAGGTATCGGGTTTGTAACCGCGCTTTTCCATCTCTTCCATAATCAACGCGTGATACAGATAGAGTTTGTAGGGCGAATGGGTAAAAACGTAATTAACCGTCGCATGCGGTCTGCCCCAGCCCGCTCCGCGTAAAGCAGCGCATTCGCGGTGTTGCCCCAAAAGCTGGGCGCGGGGTAGTAGGGGGATAAGGGTTTGGTGCCAGAGTCTCATTGTGATTCAAATAATTTTGAATATTCTGCGTAAGCTTTCTCTAAATTTTCTTTTGAGTAGGTAGTATAAATATGAAGACCTTCTTCAATTTCAGTAGTTAGCTTTGTTCCACTTTTCCCAAAGTATTCGTCTTTATAGAGACGGACTTTGGAATTTTTAGGTTTATGTGTATTTTTCGAAGAGATGAGATTTCTTAATATAGAAGGATTTTGTTGGTGCTTTTCTTTGATAAAGGAGATAAATGCACTTCTGTCTATTTCAAAAATTTTTTCTTGATGATGTTCTTCGACAGTTTTTTCAAAACCCAACTCTGCTATTTCATTTTTAGGAAATACAATTTCACCTCTTAATGAGAGAAAAAGCCTTTTCACAAGATTTTCATCAATTGCAAAAAGCTCAGTTTCTCCTATTCGGCTTTTGCCGAAAATTTCATGAAGTAAGGTTTCTTTTTCTTTATAGTTGTCGGTTTTAATCGCTAGAATACGTTCTAACCCGGCAACGTTTGCGTAGCCGTTGTTTTCCAAATGGCGCATTCTAGTTTCAAAATTATTTTCGTCAGTAATACCAATTTTATATACGCCTTTGATGACGGTTTTCATCAGGTAGACAATGCCCGCTTTTTCCATTGTTGTCCTTTATTTTTATTTCTGTATGAAGATATCTTTTCAGACGGCCTTTTTATCAAAGTCCGTCTGAAACCATTTGCCGTCAAATATTATCAACGCTTTGACCTGTCAACGCACGTTGGATGTTGCGGTTCATGCGTTTGGCGGCGAAGTTGTCTGTGCTGTGGCTGAGCTTGGCGACGGCGGAGCGGATGTCTTCGGCTTTGCCGTCTTTCAGACGGCCTTGCAAAACGGCGATGTCTTGTTGAATTTGTTGCAACTCTTCGGCATCCAGCAAATCGCTATCCAACTCAAGGGCAGCATTAACGGCGTCGGTCAGGCTTTCGGCTTCGACTACGGCTTCGGCGCGTGCGCGTGCGGCCATGTCTTCGGCGGCGTTGCTCATGCTGTCTTTGAGCATTTGAGTGATGGTGCTGTCGTCCAAGCCGTAGGAAGGTTTGACTTCGATTTGCGCCTGTACGCCGGTGCTTTGCTCTTGTGCGGAAACGGACAGCAAACCGTCGGCATCAACTTGGAAGGTCACGCGGATACGCGCTGCGCCTGCAGCCATGGGCGGAATGCCGCGCAGGGTAAATTTGGCAAGGCTGCGACAGTCGGAAACGAGTTCGCGCTCGCCTTGTACGACGTGTATCGTCATGGCGGTTTGACCGTCTTTGAAAGTGGTGAAGTCCTGTGCGCGTGCGGTAGGAATGGTGGAGTTGCGCGGGATAATTTTTTCGGCAAGACCGCCGTAGGTTTCCAATCCGAGTGACAAAGGTGTAACGTCAAGTAGCAGCCATTCGCCGTCGGTTTTGTTACCCGCAAGGACGTTTGCCTGTATGGCGGCGCCGAGTGCGACCACTTCGTCAGGATTGAGGTTGTTCAGTGGAGTTTGGCCAAAGAAGGTGGCAACTGCTTGTTGAACGTGCAACATGCGGGTAGAGCCGCCAACCATAATTACGCCCTTGACATCCGCCTTGGTTACGCCGGCATCTTTCAAAGCCTGTTTGACGGGCTCGATGGTTTTTTGTACCAGATTTTGGGTCAGATTGTGAAACTCTTGGCGGGTAATGACGGTATGAACTTTATGGCCGTCTGAAAGTATGGTCTCGATGACGGCTTCGGTTTGAGTGGTCAGTTTTTCTTTGGCGGTACGGGCAAGGGAAAGTAGAAGCTGGCTGTCTTGTTCGTTGAGTTTGGAAAGGTCGTTTTGTTCGAGTAGGTAGCAGAACAAACGATGGTCGAAGTCATCGCCGCCCAATGCGCTGTTGCCGCCGGTGGCTTTAACTTCAAACAGGCCTTTAGTCAGTTGCAATACGGATACGTCGAATGTGCCGCCGCCCAAGTCGTAAACGACAAACGTGCCTTCTGAGGCGTTGTCCAGTCCGTAGGCGATTGCGGCGGCAGTCGGCTCGTTGAGGAGGCGCAAGACGTTCAAGCCCGCCAAGCGTGCGGCATCTTTGGTGGCTTGACGTTGGGCGTCGTCAAAATAAGCGGGTACGGTAATGACGGCACCGACCAAATCACCGCCTAATGTTTCTTCGGCACGCGATTTAAGGGCTTTGAGGATTTCAGCCGATACTTCGATAGGCGTTTTTGCACCTTGACGGGTGTTTAATTCAACCACGCGCTCATTGGGTGTAAATCGATAGGGCAGGTATTGCGCCTCTTGTGCGAGGTCGGTAAGGGTACGGCCGATCAGGCGTTTGGCGGAGCTGACTGTATTTAACGGATCGGTTTTTTGGGCAGAAAGGGCGTTTTTGCCGACTTCAACTTCGCCATCCAAATAACGGACAACCGAAGGCAGGGTGGCGCGGCCGTCTGAATCGGGCAGGCAGACTGCGCTGCCGCTGCGGACTGTGGCAACCAAGCTGTTGGTTGTGCCTAAATCAATGCCTACGGCGAGGCGGTGTTGATGGGGGGCGGCGGACATGCCGGGTTCTGAAATCTGCAAAA
>NZ_JBQCWY010000028.1:0-16490 GCF_051956955.1 Neisseria sp. P0021.S005
GATGGTGAAGGCATCGTAAGGAATGAAAGTATGTATATGATGAATAAATCCGACAGACATTTATTTTGTGAAGGGAAAAAAATTGCTATTTTTTACGCGTATGACGAATTAAAAATATCAAAACAAAGAAAAGGAGACGTAATTGATTTGGAAAACAACTATGTTGAGCAAGTCATTGAAATGGCAATTTCAAAATAATCAGATGACGCCGGAGAGAATTGTTCTCTTTGAGCTAAGGCGAGGCAAAGCCGTACTGGTTTTTGTTAATCCACTATAAAATGAAGTTTTGCCCCATCGGTACAACATCAATATTTTTCAACAAAGGAAACCCCATGTCGTCTGAAAACACCCTCTTCCCCCTGCCCGATACCCTATTGCGCCCCATGGTAGAACAAGCCTTGAGCGAAGATTTGGGCAGGCGCGGCGACATTACGTCCGCCGCCGTTATAGCGCCCGATAAAACCGCCAAACTTTTCCTCGTCAGCCGCGAAAACGGCGTTATCGCCGGCATGGACTTGGCGCGCCTCGCCTTTCAGACGATGGATCCGTCCGTCCGCTTCCAAGCCGAAATCCGAGACGGACAAGCCGTCCGCGCAGGTCAGACGCTGGCCGCCATCGAAGGCAACGCCCGCGCGCTGCTCGCCGCCGAACGCACCGCGCTCAACTACCTCACGCACTTAAGCGGCATCGCCACCGCTACCGCTCGCGCAGTAGCCGAAGTTGCCGGTTACAATGTGGACATCGTGTGCAGCCGCAAAACCATCCCACTGCTTCGCGTCCTGCAAAAATACGCCGTCAGAGCAGGTGGCGGCGTAAACCACCGCATGGGCTTGGACGACGCCATCCTCATCAAAGACAACCATCTTGCCTATTGTGACAGCATCGCCCAAGCCGTGCAGCAGGCAAAGCAAGCAGTCGGACCGTTGACCTGCGTGGAAATCGAAGTGGACACGTTGGCACAACTGGACAAAGCTATCGTGGCGGGCGCAGAACGGATTTTGCTGGACAACATGGACGACGAAACCCTGAAAAAAGCGGCAAACCGCTGCCACACGCAAACTGCCCACCCCCACACCGTCTATTGCGAAGCATCGGGCGGCATCGGCTTCGACCGACTGAAGCGCGTGGCGCAAACCGGCGTGGACGGCATCGCCCTCGGCTATCTGACCCACAGCAGCCATTCGTTGGATATAGGTTTGGATTTCGTGGCTTAAATTTCGAGTTTGCTATAAAGCAAAGGCCGTCTGAAATATAGACCTTTTATTTTCAAGCAGCCTTTTTGCTTCCAAAGCAGAAGATATAAAAATTATGCAGGGTAGCTTCAACCTTCATATAACATGAAAGAGTAGGGCATAACTAAGCCATCATGTAAAAAGCCGTCTGAAACCCAATGTTCAGACGGCTTTTTACTCCCAAAATGATTAATTGATCATTACCATTTTCCAGTTATCCCAATACGGATTGTCCTACCTGGTGCAGGCAGGTAAGAGCGACTCATCGGGTCGAGGTAGTAGCGGTTGGTCAGGTTGCTGCCCACCAGCTCGGCAGTCAGGTTTTTGCCGATTTTGTAGCGCAGGTAGGCATCCCATACTGCAACAGGCTGCCAGCGCATATAGTCGGGGTCTGCCTGTTTTCCATTACCTGCTTGGTCGTAATATACCTGAAAAATCGCCCTGCGGTATTATTCAGCTTAATAATCAAGTAAGTCTTTCGCGGCTTATCGTATGTAGGAAAACTGCTACAATAATAACCATCAATAAACCATCCCTTGAATCTATTCAGTCTACCTGAAACTCAAAAAGCAGCATGCACATGGTTTTACAGAAACCCTGTAAACAGCAAAGCTATCTCTTTAGAAAACGCATAAGGAAAACAACATGAATCTAGCCATCACTGGCTCCAGCGGCAACATCGGCGGTATGGTCGCCCGTCATCTGAGCACATGCGGCCTGCCGCTTATCCTGCCGCTGCGTAACCCCGCCAAAGCGCCCAATCTCACGAACTGCGAGGCGCGACGGTTTGCCTATGGCGATTTGGAGCTTGCTAAGCAGGCTTTAAATGGGGTGGACGTGCTGTTTATGGTGTCCGCCGCCGAAAGTCCGATGCGCGAACAGGAGCATTTGACTTTGGTGCAGGCTGCTTCGGAAGCGGGCGTGAAGCATATTGTCTATCTCTCTTTTGCTCAAGCGGCGTTGGACAGTACCTTCACGCTGGCGCGCACTCATGCGGTTACCGAAAATGCAATCCGGCAAACAAATATGCGCTACACCTTTCTGCGCGACAATTTTTACAGTGAGATGATGGCAACAATTGCTAACGCAGATGGCATCATCGCAGGCCCAGCCGACGACGGGCGCGTTGCCTGCGTTTCGCAGCACGATGTCACCCAAGCAGCGGCAAACATCATCGCCGACATCGCTTGCGACAATCACCACTACGATAATCAGACCTACACACTGACCGGTTCCCAATCATTAAGTTTTATTGAAATAGCCGCCGTCTTAACCGAAATCACCGGCAAACCGCACTGCTACCACAATGAAACTGTGGAAGAAGCCTTCGCCAGCCGCAAAGCTGAGTATCCTGACACTCCCGATTGGCAGATTGAAGCCTGGGTTTCTACCTACACTGCCATTGCCAAAGGCGAGCTTGCTACCGTTTCAGACGACCTGTCGCAGTTGTTGGGACGCGCACCGATTAGTTTTGAAGACGTAGTAAAGGCACAATATGCAAAATAATCTTGTCCCATTTATCGAGTTTCGTGGCACAGGCAAGCATTATGACGGCAAATATGCTGTGCGCGATTTGGATTTGACCATTTATCAGGGTGAATTTTTCGTGTTGGTAGGTAGCTCGGGCAGCGGCAAATCCACCACTTTACGCATGATTAACGCGCTAATTGAACCGACCGATGGCAACGTTTATCTGCACGGGAAACGGATTAAAGACTACGACATCCGCCAGCTCCGCCACCAAATTGGTTACGTATTGCAGCAAATCGCACTTTTCCCCACCATGACCGTCGCGGAAAATATCGAACTCATGCCTGACGTACTGGGCTGGCCGAAAGCCGAACGCAAAACGCGTGTGAATGAATTATTGGAGCTGGTGGAACTTGACCCTGCGCACTACCGCGACCGCTATCCGCACGAACTTTCCGGCGGTGAACAGCAGCGCATCGGTATTTTGCGAGCCATTGCAGCCAAGCCTCAAGTTCTGCTGATGGACGAACCGTTTTCAGCACTTGACCCGCTGGTACGCACCGTGCTGCAAGACCAAATTGCTATGATTCACCAAAAATTTGGCACCACTATCGTTTTCGTTACCCATGATATGCAGGAAGCCGCCAAACTCGCTTGCCGTATCGGTGTAATGCATAATGGCAAACTGGTACAAATCGACACACCTGAAGAAATCAAAAAGCAGCCGGCAAATGATTATGTGCAATCGCTGTTTTCCACCGCCGATGCACCCGATGCCGAACGCATCATCCACCAATTCTTACGGTTGGATAAACAGGGACAGGAAGCTGTGAGAAGGGCAGTGTTATGATGGTGAAGGCCGTCTGAAACCTCTTTCAAGGCGCTAATACCTTGCTGTAAAGCAAACATAAACATCTATTATTCAACGTACTAAACATAAAATTTAAAACTATGTTCTCATCCCTAAACGTTACCCTGGCAGAACTCTGGCAAATGCTGCTTACGCATTTATGGCTTTCCGGCCTGGCTTTGCTCGCGGCAGTGGCAATTGCGGTGCCTGCCGCCGTGTTGTTTGCGCGCAGACAGCGGGCAGCGGAAGCGGTATTGCAGTTTACCAATATATTGCAAACCATTCCGTCTTTGGCGCTGCTGGGTTTGCTGATTCCGTTTGTCGGTATCGGTTCGCCGCCCGTCTTGATTGCGCTCACGCTATACGCGCTGTTGCCTATTTTTCAAAATACCTATTTGGGGCTGACCCAAATCGACCAATCGATTCAAGATGCGTACACCGCATTCGGACTATCGCGCTGGCAATCATTGTGGCGGATTGAACTGCCGATGGCTTTGCCTGCCATGATTTCGGGCATTCGCACGGCGGCAGTGCTGATTGTCGGCACGGCAACTCTGGCGGCGTTAATCGGAGCAGGCGGTTTGGGCAACCTGATTCTGCTCGGTATCGATCGCAACAACATGACAATGACGTTTACCGGCGCATTGCTCTCCGCATTATTGGCTGTCGGTGTAAGCGGCATTATCGGGCTGTTGCAGAAATCACGACGCAAGTTGCCGATTATTCTTGCATTGGTGGTGGGCTTCGGCGCACTCGGTCTGTCTCAGATTTCATTTACACCTGCTACAAAAAACGTGGTGGTTGCCGGCAAAATGGGGAGTGAGCCGGATATTCTGATTAACATGTATAAATTATTGATTGAACGTGAGAATTCGAACGTGAAAGTCACAGTCAAACCTAATTTTGGCAAAACTACTTTCCTGTTTAGCGCACTGAATAGTGGCGAAATCGATATTTATCCTGAATTCACCGGCACAGTGCTGGAAGCCTTAGTACAAGTACCAACTGAACAGAAGAACCGCCATCTGTCGCCAGATGAAACCTATCAACGGGGCAAACAATTATTGGCGGAACAATATCAGCTAGAGTTTCTGCCACCAATGTCTTATCAGAACACTTACGCGTTGGCGGTCAAAGAAAGCTACGGTGCATCGCACCAACTGAAGACAATCAGCGACTTGAAGCAGGTAGCGCCCAATATCCGAGCAGGTTTCTCACTGGAATTTATCGACCGAGCGGATGGCTATAAAGGCATGCAGGCAGCCGGTATCACGCTAAAACATATTGTTAGCTTGGAACCTGCCTTACGCTATACGGCATTGTTGAATGACAAAATCGACCTAGTGGAAGCCTTTTCCACCGATGCAGAATTGAAACAATATCAATTGCGCCTACTGAAAGATGATATTTCCCTGTTTCCTGCTTATCAGGGTGCGCCATTGATGAAAGCAGAATTTGCTGAAAAAAATCCTCAAATTGTGACCGCACTTAACCGACTGGCGGGAAAAATTAGCGAAGAGGAAATGAGTGAGATGAACTACCGCGTGAAAGTGCAAGGCGAAAGCGCGGAAAACGTAGCGCGGGAGTATTTGGAGAAAAATGGGTTGTTAGGAAAGTAAAATTGGCAGTAGGCTACCTGAAAGCATCAGATTCTTAGGGAGGTATTATGAAAGCCGTAAAAATCTATCAAGCCGGCGGTCCAGAGCAACTGATTTATCAAGACGTGCCAACACCTGATATCAAAGAGAGTTGGTCACTGGTAAAAATCAAAGGCTTCGGCATCAACCATTCCGAGATTTTCACACGCGAAGGCAAATCGCTGTCTGTCCAGTTTCCGCGTATCTTGGGCATTAAATGTGTAGGCCAAGTGACGCCTTTAGAATAAAACAGTGGTCTGAATTGGTTTCATGGATATTGATAAAGAGAAGGTCGTCTGAAATTCTTCAGACGGCCTTTTATATTTGAATCATCATTGACTTTAAATACATTGAATATCAACGGCAGCTTTATTGAAACTAGGCTACGACTGCTGAAATTCCTTGCGAAATGCCAACGGTGTTTTCTGCATTTCTTTCTTAAAAAATTTGCCGAAATGCGTAGCCTCTTCAAAGCCGAGTTGCCACGCGATTTCTTTGACGGACACTTTCGTATAAGCCAACAATCGCTTGCTTTCCAATAAAATTCTTTGATTAATGAACTGTTTTGCTGTTAGCCCCGCATATTGTCGGCAGGTTTGGTTCAGTGTTTTTTCGTGACATGAAAGCGCATCAGCGTAAAACGCCAGTTGGTGCTGTGTGGAAAAATGCGTTTCCAGCAACGCACAAAATGCCTGCCAACGCTGCTTTGGGAGGTCGGGCAGGGCGTTTTGCGGCGAATACACCGACGACAGCCAAGTTAAAAATACACCGAGTTGCTGCTGTACCAGCTCGGCTTTTGCCGATTGCGCCAAATCGTCCGCATAGCGTAAATCAGAGAGGGTATGCATCATCTGGGTGAGCAAAGGCACGTGTTGCGGCGCCACCTTGCCTTGGGATGGCAGTTGTCTCAACTTGTCCGAAATATTGGAGGTCAGTATTTGTGGCGCAAAGGACATTCCCCATCCGTCCCAGTCTGCCACACCTGTAAAATGGTGAATTTGCTTAGGGCGAATCAGCAGCCATTCGCCTGTTTGCTGTACCATCTCGGCAAAGTCCAAAATGTGCCGACATTCTCCCTGTTGCACCCAAATCCACACAAAATATTCAAAGCGGTGTTGTTGCTCAAGTTGGGTTTTAATGGCTGCATCTGCTGCTGTTTCACTTTGGTAAAACACTTGTGCAGTGCAAATTTCCAGACCGATTTCGTCTTCCGATGTGATATTTTGGATAAAAGGTTTGTTTTTTACCATAAATAAGCCATTTTTTACTTTTAATTCAACAAAATTATACCATAAAATACCACCATAAATTAAACAAGAGGTAAACAAAATGGTAAAAACAGCACTCATTACAGGCGCATCGAGCGGCATTGGTTTGGAATTGGCAAAAATTCACGCACAGCAAGGCGACAATGTGGTTTTGGTCGCACGCTCCCAAGACAAGTTAAATAAAATTGCCGAAGAATTGACCGCACAATTCGGTATTAAAGCGTACGTTATTGCTATCGATTTAGCAGAATCTAATGCTGCCGAACGCATTTTTGAGCAAACCCAGGCGTTAGGTATTCAAGTCGATTATCTGATCAACAATGCAGGTTTGGGCGGGCATGGCAAGTTTGCCGAGCGGGATTTGGCAGATGAAATGCATATGGTGCAAGTGAATATTATCGCGCTGATGTCGTTAACCCGACTGTATCTGCCGTCCATGTTAGCGCAACAGTCAGGCAGAATTTTGAATGTTTCGTCCACCGCATCATTTATGCCCGTCCCTAATCAGGCAGTGTACTACGCCACCAAAGCTTTCGTAACTTCATTCAGTCAAGCCGTAGCACAGGAAGTGTCTGTAAGTGGTGTGACAGTTACGGCACTTTGCCCGGGCGCAGTGGCAACGGGCTTTGTGGCTGCAGGCAATTTGCAGGGCGTGGCCGCCTGGGATAACGCAAAATCTGCGCAATCCGTGGCACAGTATGGCCACAAGGCGATAATGCGCGGCGAATTGGTGGCATTTAACGAAGGAAAACTGCGTTTTATGTTGGATTGGATCATTCCGTTCCTACCACGCCATTTGGTACTAAAAATGTCGCAAATGGCGATGGAGAAGAAATAATTTCTTTATCATAAAAAATCCCCTAACGCTTTATGCGAGGGGATTTTTGTTTTTAAAGATGTGATATTTATTTCAATCCTTTTTTCACCAAATCTTCATATCCACCATGGTTGGTCACATTGGTGTAGCCAGCATTTTTCAACTCGGTCAATGCGGTTTCTACACGACGACCACTGCGGCAATAGAGATTAACGGGCGCAGTTTTATCTGGGCTAACCGCTTGAATACGTGCAAGGATTTGATCGTGCGGAATATTCACGGCATCTTGTAAATGACCTGCGTTAAATTCCTCGGCTGAACGTACATCAATCCAAACACTTTTTGCTTTTTCTGGTTGTACTGCGCTTTGTTCTGTTTGTGGTGCAGTATTCGCAGAAGCCAAAAACGGTACAGCAATCGCTGCCGCAGAAAGTACTGCTGTAAATAATTTTTTCATCATTCAATCTCCAATTAGATAGAAAATAATCGTCTTATAGGTTTAGGAATCTTATTAAATTAACAATCATGAAAAATATCTAAAATTTTGACCGCACTTTTACACGAAAAAGCCATCTGAAATTTAGTATTCAGACGGCCTTCCATATAAAGTTAGCTGCACAAACGCCTAGATATCCCTAATTCATCATAAATGCATATCTAATCGATGCTCATTATCCCACATTTCAGCTTCATTTTTATAAGACTTAGCCAACTGACCAAGTAACTCATCGGCCACAAACGGATGAGTAATAGCTAATTGTCTACGCCAATCTTGATATTGTTCGAATATTCTCCATTCTTGAGCACCACCATCACCAAATGAACGACTTGTAACTCCCCTGCTATTACGTTTTTCTATATACATTCCTTCAATCATATTTTTAGAATGTATATCTTCAACTAAATCACGTACACCTTCACAAGGCCAAATCCCATCTTCTCCATTTTGGCAATGGCCTAATAACTTACCAATAAAATATTCAACGATATTTCTACGTCCATGCTTTTCAGCAAGGTTAATTGCTTGTTTTACCCATCCTTCAAGCTTTTCGGGATTAATTTTTCCTAAATTATCTTCGCCCGGTATGTGGCTTAAGGCATTTAAAGTATACCGGTAATATTTAACTAATTGCGTGTTAACAGCCTCATTTTCATCTTCTAATCCATCATCTCTTTTATAAAGTTTTGAGATAAGTTGAACGAAAAATTCAGGATGTTCTTCTAAATATCTTTCTAAACTTTTGATTGAACAATTTTCACTTTTTCTTCCATAAGGTGCTAAAGCCACTATGTAGGAAAATTCTAAATTCGCCTTTTGTTCTAAGCTCAAAGTTTCACAATCAGAAATTTGAGAAAATGCATCTCCTAACCGATAACTATCTGGTGGATTATTTTCATTTTTTGCTGTTGGTAAAAGCATTGCTGTTAAAATCTCAAAAATAACTTTAGTAGATATTTTTTTTAGATTAAAACTAATATATAAAAAAGCAGTTTGAGGTCTGTTTGCTGACAGCAGACATCTTACGGCATTTTCAGCTTCATTTATATTCTGACAATATGATGGAACAATTTGCTCCCAATATCCTTGTTGGTAATGTTTCTCTAGAGACTCAACCAAGCTCCATACCTGTGAATCAAAAGGTGCCTGTAAGTATACTTGTACTTTACCAGAATCATCTAAATACCCAGAAAGGGTTTCAAATAAAGAGGTGTTATCATCACTTTCGGATAACAATCCCCGAATAATGTTCTTATAATTAATGTGAGCATCTTTTTTAAAAGACTCCAGAGCCAATTTAATTAATTGTACTGACTCCTCATCTGATGAAAATACAAAACGTCTTAGAAGAAAACCTATCGTACTTGCGCAATCTCCTTTTAAAGATAATTCTAGAATTCCTGAAAGTCCTTTTTCTTGTAAAATTTCTTTTAACGCGACAACACGATTTTGGTTAATAATTCCTTCTCTTTCTTCAAAATTCATATTTGGATCATCTTCTATCTCATCAGTAGAGTAATCTACCCAATGAGATCTAAATAACCAGAAATATTTATCTATTAGTTCTTTGGGTTCTAATGCTGCATATGTCTGCTTGCCCAATTCCGTAAACATAATTCTATTAGAATCTCTTTTAGCTCTTTTAGATAAAATAGTCGTGCGAAGTTTTTCTCGCATGGTAATTTTCTCAGATTCTGTAGCTTGGTTTAATGCCCAATCTTTAATAAGAAACCAAATTTTATTTTGCTGTTTAGGTGTTAAACCATGAATATGATTGACTAAATCAAGTAATTGTTCAAATGTATGACTTGCCCAAGTTAATGCTATTTCTACTGAGGCATTCCAGAAATCATAAACATCTTGTTCAGTTACTGTATTTTGAGCACAATTATTCCTCCAAATACATTTACTAGCTGGAAATGCTGTTTGAGCAGATGTACTTGGAAATTGGCTAATACAAATTCGCCAACCGATATCTGGAAATTTTCTAACTAACTCTTTTAATAATTGAATACGTTCTTGCGTATTGATATTTGTAGCAGGTAACCAAGCTCTAAAAACTCCAGATAATGAATTAAAAGGTTTGTTGCTATAATTATCAGTGATTTCCTCTTGACTTAATTGAGCCAAAATTTTTACCACTCTAGCAACTGTTAATTTATCCCAAGCTAATTTCTCTAATGCCCACAACAAATCAGTATACTTAGGTGAAGAGAAAATATCAGTAGAAACAGGTTGCATTAGCTCTAAGAATTGCTTATCAGTTTTCAAATCGTTTTCTATAATACTTAAAAATACTTTTGGGCTCGCTTCTGCATACACTGAGAAATCAGATGCTTGTGCAAGCAATACTCTTAAGTTAAGTGGAGAGAATAATTCTTCCACGAGTTTATTTACTGCTTCCTCACAATTAAAAGCTAATCTATTTTTAAATAATTCATTACCATGAACAGCCAATAAAATAAGCATCTCCCCTATACTATCTCTCAAGCCTTTAGAATGCTGACGCTTTTTATCATATATATTAGCTTGCCATTGCTGATCTTTAGGCAAATCTAAGGCAGGATTATCTTCTCCTAAAACTAATTTAGCGCTGTCAAAGAAGCGCTCTAAATCTGCTTTAGTAATGTAGGGTGCAATAGCAAATAACAAATCGATTTTTGATACTACTCCTCTATGTGAGTCTACTGCCCAAACGGGAGAGTCATTAAGAAGCAAGCTTACTTGAAACTCTTGTTCTAAAGACTCATACGGTAAATTTTTTGATAAAGCTTCTAGGATAGAAATGTCATATTGATTAGAACTGTCCCATCCTCCAGCAAATAGAAATGGAATAAGAACTTGATTATGACTATCTACCCATTCAGGCTTATGAATAGCCTCATTCTTTGACAGCTGTCGTCGCAGGACTGTTAATGAATAACCGGATTTTTTTGCCAATTCTTGTGCTGTATCATAGGAATACCCCATTTCTTCTAATGAATGAAGAAAAGTTACTGAATCTAAAATTTCAAGTTTTAGATCAATATTTTGTATTAGAGTATTTTTAGGGTAAACAACAAAGGCATGAATCTTTTGCGAATATTGAGCCAGCTCTTTTTCGACGTTTTTATTATCAGTAATTGCAATAAAACTCTTAGAGCCTTGAGCAAGACGAGAAAGGACATTCTCTTCTTTAAATACTAGACAATTATCTCTATAAGAAATAAATTTTTTATCTGAAAACAGGGCGGACAAAAATGCCATTGCTTCGATTTTAGAATCAGCTGCAATGTAAAAAGGTTTTTGGGGCGGTTTGGATAAATAATCCAAAATCTTTTCTTCATATACTTTAATTAATTTGTTAAAGAAAGACGTATTTAAACTTGGATTACACACATTTGCCCATTCTTGCCATACACTATCTAAGGAATCTACATTTTGTGTAGGCAATTTTGCTTCATTTGCCAGCCAACTTTGTGCTGGTAATGACTGAGCTAGCCACTGTTCAAGATCGCTTGCATCATATGCTCTGACATCTTTCCATTTATTAAGAGCTTTCTTTTGCTGAACCCATTTATTTTTTCCAGGCCAGCGACGAGGTGTTACAAAAATAAATGTTATATTTTTAGAATCTGAAAGGTGAGCCTTAAGGCTTTTATCAAAATCACTATCAGCTTTGGCCTTAATATCTTTATTAACACCAAATTCCCAGCCTGAATTACCATCAGGAATCCACGGAGTTGCTTCATTTGACTCAATCCAACCATCCCAGCCAGGTCGTTGTGAATCATCATTTCCAGGAAAATCAATTTGAGTTATTTTTTCGCTCGTTGAGTGGATCAGTGTTCTCAAAAAAACAGATAAACGTGATCTTGATGAAATTTCGCAAGTATTGACCCAATTTTCAATATCATTTGCTTTTATATCTAAAAAAGGAGGAGCATAAATATGAGTTGCAGGAGCTTCAGTTTGTTGAATTAGAGCATCTTCATACTCAGCCTGCCATTGCATTAATTGATCTAATGGGAAGTTAAAGGTCTTTGATAACCGCTGAGCCATGTTAGGTGACAACATTGCTTTACCATTCAAGAAATTAGATAGTGCAGGTCGACCAATTGCTAGCAATTTTGCAGCTTCTGTTACCGTCATTCCTTTAGGTAATAACTCTTCTTTGATTCTTAAGCCAGGATGTTTTACAATCATTTTTAGTTCCTTATTTAAGGGTTTATCAAATGCATTTCTGCGTATATTTTGTAACACTAACGATACGCCAATACTGTGTAGCGTTACACAATACAGATTAACTCTGAGGAATTAAAAGGTCAAGCATCTGAGTCTGCTTGACTTTTTCTTTTTCAAAAAATAGCACTTGTAAGTCTTTAGATATCTCTTAGGTTTACGATTACAACCCAATTCATAGACTGAGACCTTTGCAAAAACTCCCTTTTACCCGACGGCCGAAACCTAACACAGGTTTTCGGCTGTTTTCATTTCAAATATCCACTGATTCTACTCAAATACCCCCTTAATCCCCCTTGGATACCTGATAATCAGGCATCCGGCCGCCTTTTAAGCAGCAACAGGCACACTTAGCCTGTTAGCCGCTTTCAAAAGGTTCAAACACATCGCCTTCAGATGGCTTTGCGCACTTACTTTGAGCAGACCGAAATAGGCTGCCCGGGCATAGCGGAATTTACGGTGCAGTGTACCGAAGCTTTGTTCGACCACATAACGGGTCTTCGACAAATATCGGTTGCGTTTGGTTTGCGCTTCCGTCAGCGGACGGTTGCGGTGTGCTTTGCGCATAATGCCGTCCTGCAGTCGACGCTCTTTCAGATGTTGCCGGTTTTCCTTACTGTCATAGCCTTTATCGGCATAGACGGTCGTACCTTTGGGCAGTCCTTCCAACAAAGGCGACAGGTGTTTGCACTCATGGGCATTGGCGGGGGTAATGTGCAGTTTCTCAATATAGCCTTCCGCATCGGTACGGGTATGTTGTTTGTAACCGAGTCTGTATAACCCGTTTTTCTTTATCCAACGGGCATCGCTGTCTTTACTCGGTGTGGTTTGGCCGCTGACTTGTCCTTCGTCATCGACTTCTATGGCCTGGCGCTGTTTGCTGCCGGCGGTCTGAATAATGGTGGTGTCAATGACGGCGGCGGATGCTTTCTCTACTTTTAGGCCTTTTTCGGTCAGTTGTCGGTTAATCAATTCCAGCAATTCGGGCAGGGTGTCGTCTTGCGCCAGCCAGTTGCGGTAGCGGCATAGGGTGCTGTAATCGGGGATGCTCAGTTCGTCAAAGCGGCAAAACAGGTTGAAGTCGATGCGGGTGATGAGGCTGTGTTCGAGCTCGGGATCGGAGAGGCTGTGCCATTGTCCGAGCAGGACGGCTTTGAACATGGACAACAGGGGATAGGCGGGACGCCCTCGGTGGTCTCTAAGGTAACGGGTTCTTTGACGATTCAGGTATTGTTCGATCGGCTGCCAATCAATCACCTGATCCAACTTCAATAGTGGGAAGCGGTCGATGTGTTTGGCAATCATGGCTTGGGCGGTTTGCTGGAAGAAGGTGCTCATGGGAAATCCCCTAAATGTCTTTGTGGGAATTTAGGGGATTTTGGGGAATTTTGCAAAGGTCTCTATTTGTCTGCCAATTCAACACAGAGGCAATGATGTTCTCTTTGTTGCCAATGCCGCAGTTTGTATATTCGTCGTATTTGTCGGGATCTTCGTAGGCAATACGAAGTTTTGAATCATTTTTCAGCGAAAGTAGGGGATTTGAGCTATCGCCAACATCAAACATGAAGTTATCGATACCGCAAAGCTTCCACAGGAATGTAAAAACATTGCCGGCTTCCTCATGCAAAACATCAATAGCATAGATTGCATTTTCGGCACTGGATCCTGAAATATGCTCAAATGCTGGATACTCGACATACCAACCGTATGCGAAGTCTTTGTGGGTTTTAAAGCAATCAGACAGGTTCACTTTGGCCAACAACTTACGAACCGCAGAAAACAGTTTTTTGCTAGTTTGATCCAAAGTAACCTGATGATTCTGAACATCCAGGGCTTCGAACCCTGTCTGTTCAGTTCCTTTCAGCTCATCCTCTGCATCAGTCTCTGGGCTATCTTCTTTAGCTGGCACAGATTCAATAGATGAATCCCCTGACTCAGTGTTATTTTCAGATGCTTCTTTTTGATGCAAATTGACATCTTGTTTGACAGCTGTTTCAGATTTATTCTTATCAGATAAATTTTCTGTTTCAGGAAAGGCTTCAGCACCATATTCAAATTTGAATTTGTTGAGTACAAACTGACAAAGCTCATGTACGTCTAACTCTGTTGCAGAATATTGGTTATGCCACTGATCCAGCACATCTGACCATAAATATTGGAAAGAGTCGTCCAACTGAATTGATTTAGAAATTGAGAACAGGGTAGAGTGAAGTTTTTTAATTTCTTCAACTTTTGCATGGGAAAGTTTGAATGCGTATTCTTGAAGCTCCTGTAAGTTATCAGAAGCAAAAAAGAACAGTCCTAGAGTTTTATGAGAAACCGTAAGCCCTTTATCAGAAAACATCACTTCCAGTTCGCGCAAAGAAAGTTTCCCTGAGTCAGATTCATCTTGGAAAATATCGCGAATTTCGGCGTATTTGCAGGCTTTATCCCAAAAACACATTTCAGCACGCAGTTCGTTTTCAACAAGGTGCGCAACCTGCAATGTAGTTTCGTCAGAGTAGGGGATGTAAATGCACGGCATCATACGGAAGCGGTTATCGCCAGTTTCTTCCAAGAGTTCGCGCAAGATTTTGAGACGGGTATTACCACCCTGTGCCAGTACATATTTACTTTCACCAGGTCGCTGGGTAACGTGTACCGGTTGTTGAATACCTGAAGAACGAATGGACTCTTTGATGGCCTCATAGCTGGAAACATCATGTAAACGGCGTGGGTTTTTGTCAAAGAAATCGATCTCGCTGATTGGCAACGACATTAACATGCCCTGAGAAGGAGTATCCTCGAGGCCAAAACTCATATTTGTCTGTGCAGGTGTACCGATGTGTAGGCTCAAAGCTGCTTTGGTTTGGCCCAGATTCATGACTGTACCTCCTCTTGCAGCAGGCTGGTCATGTCGTTGAAACAGCTTCCACGCAATTTTTTATTTTCGATACCAGGGAAAATCTCATAAACAATACGGTGCATGATTTCATAAGCGGGCAGCATCTTTCCAAGCTGTTTACGCTCATGGCAATGAACAGGAACTCGTAACGTTGTGGCTTCCTTATATGCTTTGGCAGCAGGAACTGCTACGCTCAGCAATTTACGTCTGTCGTCTAAGGTATTACTAAAGAAGTCTTTGATAGAGGATGCGATGAATTTCGCATCATTGGTACGATCTTGCGCGTAGATGATGGCTCGTAATTGAGGCATGGGGATGCGCATTGCTTCGCCTTTTTGCAGTCGCTTCAGAAGTTCTTGGGTACCAGTGAGAAACTCACGGGCACTCAAAACTTCAGGCATAATCGGGCAAAGCAAGCATGTAGCAGCGAAGGCAGCTGTATCCAAGAGAGGGCCGACTGCACCCTGAGTATCGATCAAAACCACATCGTAGTTATTCTGTATGTATTGTGAATGCAGTTTGCTTCTCAGCAAAAAGGCACGATCGGGACGAGAAGTTACTTCAGTCTCGACAAAAGCAGAAATGTTATTGGAAATAACGATGTCTAAATTTGGGAAAACGGTATTGGATATTGTTGAGCGGATGACTTCTTCGGTATTTTCACCGAGAAGCAATTCGACAATACCATTTGGAGCGCGGTGGCTTATTGGGTAGTATTTAGACAGTGATGGCTGAACGTCGCAGTCGATCATTAGGACGCGGAGTCCAATATCAGCGAGAATGCCGGAGACATTAGCAATGAGTGTTGTTTTGCCTACGCCGCCTTTGGTAGCGGCCGCAGACAATATTACGGGTGCGGACATAATATTTCCTTGTATAATCAAGGAACAACGTCAGCGAGAAGAGGTAATTCAAGATGTTATGCTTAAATCATCTTGAATAGGAAATTTAACATAATATAAATTATGCGAATTTGTACTAGTATGATGCAAAAGTCTTTTCTACAAATTATGGCCACAACCAAGCCCATGTGCTTCGGCCTTCGCCTTGCAGTAAAACTAAAGTTCGGCAAGTGGAGGCTGTGTTCATGCATTCAAAGCCGATTCCGTAGGCTGATAAGGCTGCAGCAATTTTGGGATGCAGGAATTTTTGTTTTTCTCCTGTACCGATAATAATGACTTCTGGACGGTTTTCTGCTGTTTCAATTGCTGATATAAAAATTTGTTCGTTTAATTCTTCGATGGTTGTTTGAGGAATGATGCTCACTTTGCCATCTTGCCAGCAAATGGGTTTTGAGTATGTTTGTTCACCGATTTGCAATATGCCTTGTGAGGATGAAAAAAATGATGCGGTTTCATCGATATGGTTTTCTGTGATTTTCATGGCAATTCCTGTTTTTATGGTAGAACGATTTTTCAGACGGCCTTGGGAAACTTGCAAAAAAAGGTGCAAAATCAAGCAATATCAGGTAGGATTCAACGTTTAACCTTGTGCATTGATGCTTTGCTCTGAATTTACGATTGCAAGCGATTATAACAAGCCTTGGTTTTTCGTGATTATTTTAAAGTATCGGCTCAAAAGGAGACACAATGAAGCCAGTAAATATCGGTCT
>NZ_JBQCWY010000029.1:0-16482 GCF_051956955.1 Neisseria sp. P0021.S005
AAGCCCTGTTGGCATCCAAAATCATTTCTTATGCACAAGGCTTTATGCTGATCCGCGAAGCCAGCGAAAACAACGATTGGGCATTGAATTACGGCAATACTGCCCTCTTGTGGCGCGAAGGCTGCATTATCCGCAGCGCGTTCTTGGGCAACATCCGCGACGCATACGAGGCCAATCCTGATTTGGTCTTCTTGGGTTCCGATCCTTATTTCAAAGGCGTATTGGAAATTTGTCTGCCTGCATGGCGTAAAGTGGTGGCCAAAGCGATTGAGTGCGGTATTCCGATGCCTTGCATGGCTTCCGCAATTACCTTCCTTGACGGCTACACTTCCGAGCGTCTGCCCGCCAACCTGCTGCAAGCCCAACGCGACTACTTCGGCGCGCACACTTACGAGCGTACCGACAAACCGCGCGGCGAGTTTTTCCATACCAACTGGACAGGCAAGGGCGGCGATACCGCTTCAACCACATACGATATTTAATTTGCCCGGGCAAACAAAAGGCCGTCTGAGTATTTCAGACGGCCTTTTTATAGGGTTATCCACAATGAAGAATGAAATGATTTAATCTACTTGATAGATAACTTTATGAAATAAATAAAGATAAATAAAGGCCGTCTGAATATTTCAGACGGCCTTTAAAATTGTTCACAACCTTATCAACAGGTTTTCCATAGATTAAACCAGATTTTGCGGATTGCCGGCCACGAAGCGGTTGATGTTATCCAAAAGGATGTCAAACAGGCGGTTTGCGGCTTCTTGGCTTGCCCATGCAATGTGTGGCGTGACGATGAGGTTGGGCAGTCGGGCTTTCAGCAGAGGGTTGCCGTCGCGCGGCGGCTCTTGTGTCAACACGTCAAAACCTGCACCGCCGATTTGGCCGTATTTCAACGCCGCAACCAAAGCGGCTTCATCGACCAAGCCGCCGCGCCCGCAGTTGATGAGGATGGCGCCGGGTTTCATTTGTTGCAATTCGGCTTCGCCTATCATGTTTGCCGTTTGCGGTGTGAGTGGACAATTAAGCGACACGACATCGGCGGAGCGGATGGCTTCGTCAAAGGAAACATAGCCGTCGCGGACGCTTTGGGCATTTTTATGTTCGGCGAACACGACATTCATTTTGAAAGCCTGAGCATAAGTTGCCAGTGTTTTACCGATATTGCCGCGACCGAAAATCGCCAGCGTTTTGCCGTTCAAATCGCGCATCGGTGCGCCGAGGTAGCAGAAAAACGGCGAGTTTTCCCACAAGCCTGCCGCAACGTCGCGCTGGTAGGCAGGCAGGTTGCGCATCAGGGTAATCATCATCATAAACGCGTGTTCCGCCACGGATTCATTGCCGTAAGCGCGGATATTGCACACTGCCGTACCATTTTGTTTGGCGGCCTCAACGTCCACATTGTTGACGCCCGTCGCGGCTAGCGCAATCAGTTTGAGCTGCGGGTTGGCGGCGATGTGTTCGGCGGAAATCACGACTTTGTTGGTAATGATGATGTCCGCACCCCGTATGCGCGCCAGCGTTTCGTGCGCTTCGGTTGTGCCGTAGCTGCTTAATGTGTGTGGAAAATCAAATTCAAACGGGCGATTGACGAGGGTATCGCGGTCGAGGACGACAATTTGGAGCGGATTCATAAAATTCCTATCAAAAATAAAATATCGATTTATAAAATCTAAATTAGGATAAAGGATTTAAAATATACGTGTTAGTTGATAATAATTATTATGTAGCTATTAAAACATCAATGTATCAGGAAAACAGCATGATTAAAACCATTACATTTGCTATTTTGCATTTCAGCGTCGCATTTAGTGTCGCCTATATTCTGACCGGCAGTATCGGCGTTTCCAGCGCGGTGGCTTTGGTCGAACCCATCGTCAATACCGTCGTCTTTTATTTTCATGAAAAAGCGTGGAACCGCTACGAGAAAAACAAATCCGAAAAGCAAAAATTGTGGGTGCCTCTGCATCAGTGCGGCTAAAGTTTCAGACGGCCTTTTGCTTGGTTAAAACCGATTATGGTTTTTCGGTTCGTCCATTGCCATCAAAATGCCAAACCCTAAAATAGAGTAAGACTTTACGAAGGCTTCATTAAGGTAAAAATGCTAAAATACGCTATTCTTGCAAACCCATTCAGACGGCCTCAATGCTCACCGATTTAGAAAAAAACGCCATCCGCGACCATTACCAAAACATTGGCAAAAACCTGCCCGGTTTCCGTCCGCGCGCTTCGCAGCGGGAAATGATTGCGGCGATTGCCAACGCTTTTTCGCGGACGTTGACGCGTGAAGAAGGCGAAGAAGCGCCCAAACGCGAGGGTGAGAGCATTGCCGTGATCGAAGGGCCGACCGGTGTGGGTAAATCGTTGGCCTACCTTTTGGCCGGCGGCATCATGGCGCAAACGCGCGGCAAATGGTTGATCGTCAGCAGTGCGACGGTGGCTTTGCAGGAGCAGTTGGTTGACCGCGATTTGCCGTTTCTGGTCGAAAAAAGCGGTTTGGAGCTGACCTTTGCGCTTGCCAAGGGACGCGGCCGTTATCTTTGCCCCTACAAACTCTATCAACTGACGCAAAACAATGCCCAGCAAAACCTGCTTGGTTTTGAAGCGCCGGAAGTGTTGTGGGACAGCAAACCCAAGCCTGAAGAATTGAACCTGCTGCGCGACATTGCCGATGAATTTTCCGCCCGCCGCTTTAATGGCGACCGCGACACTTGGCCGGAAAAAATCGATGACACGATTTGGCTCAAAGTGACCAACGACCGCCACGGCTGCCTGAAATCCGCCTGTCCCAACCGTCCGGAATGCCCGTTTTACCTGGCACGCGATGTCTTGGAAACCGTCGATGTCGTCGTTGCCAATCACGATCTTCTGCTTGCCGACATCAGTATGGGCGGCGGCGTGATTCTGCCTGCGCCTGAAAACAGTTTCTATTGCATAGACGAAGCGCACCACCTGTCCAAAAAAGCCCTCAGCCGCTTTGCCGCCGAACATTCATGGAATATTGCCGTTTGGACGCTGGAAAAACTGCCGCAGCTTACCGGCAAAATTGCCGCGCTGACCGATAAAGCCGAACTTGCCAACCTTGCTGACGAAGCTGCCACATCCTTGCTCGATAGCCTGCATGAATGGCAGTTCCATTTGGCGGAAGAGCCGTCTTTAAGTCTGGGGTCGTCTGAAAACGACAGGCGGAAACACAACGAACCGACTTGGCTGTGGGAAGACGGCAAAATCCCCGAAGGCCTGGAAACCACAGTTTCCAATACGGCCATTGCTGCGCGCAGCCTGCTCAAACACGTTATCGGCCTGAACGATGCGCTTTCCGCCGCGCGCCGCGAAAAAGAGCAGGACGGCGCGCTCCTCGACCGTCTGACCAGCGAGTTCGGCCTTTTTATCGCCCGTATCGAACAAATCAGCGCGGTTTGGGATTTGCTCTCCACCGTTCCCATTGAAGGCGAAGAGCCGTTGGCGAAATGGATAACCCGCCGTGCCGACGACAAAAACGACTACATTTTCAACGCCAGCCCCATCAGCAGCGCATCCCACCTTGCCAACAGCCTGTGGCGGCACGCGGCAGGCGCAGTGTTGACTTCGGCCACCCTGCAATCGCTCGGCAGCTTCAACCTGATTTTGCGCCAAACAGGCCTATTATGGTTGCCCGAAACCACCACGCTTGCATTGGAAAGCCCGTTTAATTTCGATGCGCAAGGCGAGCTGTATATTCCGCCGGTTCAAGCCAGCCCCAAAGACCCTGATGCGCATACGGCCGCCATTGTCGAATGGTTGCCGAAGCTGGTTTCGCCGGTTGAAGCCATCGGTACGCTGGTGTTGTTTTCCTCGCGCAAGCAAATGCAGGATGTCGCCTTACGACTGCCTGACGAATACTTACCGCTTCTGCTTGTGCAGGGCGAGTTGCCCAAGGCCGTTCTTTTACAAAGGCACCATCAAGCTATTGCCGAAGGTAAAGCCAGCATTATTTTCGGCCTCGACAGTTTTGCCGAAGGCCTCGACCTGCCCGGTACGGCCTGCGTGCAAGTCATTATTGCCAAGCTGCCGTTTGCGATGCCGGACAATCCCATCGAGAAAACCCAAAACCGTTGGATTGAACAACGCGGCGGCAATCCTTTTATCGAAATTACGGTGCCCGAAGCCAGCATCAAACTGATCCAAGCTGTCGGCCGCCTTATCCGTACCGAACAGGATTACGGCCGCGTGACCATCCTCGACAACCGCGTCAAAACGCAACGCTACGGCCAACAATTATTGGCTTGTCTGCCGCCGTTTAAGCGGATAGGGTAGTTGTGGATAATTCAAAGGCAGAGGCCGTCTGAAATCAAATGTTCAGACGGCCTTTTATTCTTTTCAAACTATAAATCCAATTTCATGACGGATACGGTTTCCCCGTTGTGCCAAGTCTGCGTGATTTCTTTCCAGCCGAACTTTTCATACACGGCTTGCACATCCGGCGTATAGAGAAACAGATGCGGCAAACTCAGTTCGCGTGCTTTATCCAGACAAAACGAAACCAGCTGCCTGCCTACGCCCAAACCGCGAAATTGCGGCAAAACGAACACATCGCCCAGCCAATATTCGTGTTCGGGAAAACACGCCATATCAAACCGCTTTAATGCTGCCGAACCCATCAGCCGCCCTTCATTATTCACAGCCGCAAACGCCAGCGGCAAGTTATCCCCATCAAGGCACTGCGCGTAATACGCACGGATTTTGTCCAGAGACGACCACGGCGCAAAATCGTGCCACTCCTCAAACAGCGCGAGGGCTAAAGGCTCGACAAATTCAGGCTTCAGACGGCATATGTTCATATCGGGTCCTTTTGTTGTACCGCGTAGGGATTATTTTTGCAGTATAGGCCGTCTGAAAGGTTAACACATCTTAAAAAATCAGCGTAAAACACGATAAACCCGCCGCCAGTCCCATTCAAATCACTTATAATTCTGCCGTACCGCACACAAACAAAAGAAGAACATCATGGCCAAGAAATTTCCCATTTTCCCGAAAAATCCCGAGCGTATCTGCTGGGGTTGCGACAAATATTGCAAAGAGGACGATTTGCAATGCGGCAACGGTTGCGAGCGTATCCAACATCCCATCGAGTTGGACGGCCGCGACTGGTATAAAAAAGGCGACTGGAGCAATTTGTTGAGCGAAGAGCAGCAAATTGAACTTGGACTGAAAGAAGCGCCCAAGCCGGCCAAACCGCATATCAAACTGCCTTTGAAAAATAAAACAGCTTAAACGGTATGCCGTAAATAAACGAAATAAAAAGGCCGTCTGAAACCTGAAAAACAGGATTTCAGACGGCCTTTGTGCTGTCGGATTATGCCTTCACATAATGCACAAACGCGTATTCGATGCCTTTGGCGGAAACATGGTTTTCCCAAGAAGCTTCTTGCCATGTTTCTGTGGAAAACTCAGGAAAAAACGCATCGCCGTCCACATCCAAACCGACTTCGGTCAAACGCAAATCCGTGGCAATCGGCAGGGCTTGTGCATAAATTTGCGCGCCGCCCATGATGATGACTTCTTCAACCCCCTGACACAAAGCCAGCGCATCTTCCAAAGAGGCCGCCGTTTGCGCGCCTTCGGCCTGATAATCTTGGCGGGTGATGACGATATTTTGACGGCCGGGCAGCGGTTTGCGCGGCAGCGACTCCCATGTTTTGCGGCCCATAATGACGGGTTTGCCGTTAGTGTAGGATTTGAAAAAGGCAAAATCCTCGGGCAAATGCCAAGGCATGGTGTTGTTGATGCCGATACAGCGGCGGGCGGCATAGGCGGCGATAAGGGTGATTTTAGGCATAATGAAATCCGTTTGCAAAATAGAATGATTATAGCGGAAGGGAGGCGGGAAGGACTGAATGCCCGATATTATAAAAATGTTTCAACATTTATAAAATCAATATTCAAAATACTTAATTTTGACAAAAATCATTTATTGTTCATTTTTTTAGGTATATGATAAATATCATATCAAATAAAAAAGGAAAGGAAAAAATGATGAGAACCCTCTGTATTTCTGCTTTGACTGCCTCCCTGTCTTTGATGTTGACTGCCTGCGGCGGCGCAACAAGCGGCTTGTCGAATGCCGTGACCGAGCCGCTCAATCCGCATCCGAAAGGCGTGTTGTCCGTTGAATTGAACGAATCCGTCCCTGAAAACGGTACGTTGGAGCTGACCGCCAACGGTAAAACGCAAACCCTGCAAAAAGGCGGCAAACTCGATACCGGCTTTTTGAAAACCGATAAAGTATCTTCTTACGACTACGCCCAAAAAATCAAGGTAAACGGTCAAGTCATCACTTTGGAAACGGGCGATTTCCAAGTGTATAAACAAAATTATTCCACTGTTGCCGCGCGTTACGCCAAACAAAAAGCCGATGACGCAGGCAAGCTGCAAAACCTCGATACATACATATTTACCGTCGGCGAAGTCCAAGGCGATGAAACAGCGTATCGCAATTTACCCAAACAAGGCAGCTATCAGTATTCGGGGATCGCGTTTAACGGCGACGACCGCAGCGGCCGTCTGAAATACACTGTCGATTTCGATAAAAAACAAGGTTACGGCAAAATCAGCAGCATGGCTTCCCACAATAATGTCGACCTGCTTGCCGCAGGCATTGCCAATAACAACGGAAAAGCCGCCATCAGCGGTAAAACCAGTTTGAACGGTATCGAAAACGGCCGTTACGATTTGAAACTCTTCGGCCCGCAGGCTGAAGAAATTGCCGGTAAGGCGCAAATCAAAGTTGGCGATTCCACCAAAGAAATCGGTTTGGCCGGTAAAAAAGAATAGGAAACAAGGCCGTCTGAAAGGTTCAGACGGCCTTTTTGTGACAAAAAAAGCAACGGCCCAAACCGTTGCTTTTTTCATGCCAACCTAAATTACAGGCTGCCCAAGATAATGCGCAATACGCGGCGCAACGGCTCGGCAGCGCCCCACAAGAGTTGGTCGCCGACAGTGAATGCGCTGATGTATTCGCCGCCCATGCCCAGTTTGCGGATGCGTCCGACAGGGACGGACAGCGTGCCGGTGACTTTGGCGGGCGTCAGCTCGTGGATGCTGGCTTCTTTTTCGTTGGGGATGACTTTCACCCAATCGTTCGCGCCTGCCAAAATCGCTTCAATTTCAGAAACGGGTAGATCTTTTTTCAGCTTCAGGGTGAGGGCTTGGCTGTGGCAGCGCATAGAGCCGATGCGTACGCACAAGCCGTCAATCACGGTCGGATTGTCGCTGCGGCCGAGGATTTTGTTGGTTTCCACGCCGCCTTTCCATTCTTCTTTGGACTGGCCGTTGCCCAAGTCCACGTCAATCCACGGAATCAGGCTGCCGGCGAGCGGTACACCGAAGTTGGCTTTCGGATAATCTTCGCTGCGCAGGAAATCGGACACTTTGCGGTCGATGTCGAGAATCGCGCTGGAAGGATCGGCAAGCTCGTCTGCCACTTTGGCGTGAATCGCGCCCATGCCGTTGATGAGTTCGCGCATGTTTTTCGCACCCGCGCCGGAAGCGGCTTGATAGGTCATGCTGGTTGCCCATTCGACCAAATCGTTTTGGAACAAACCGCCCAAAGCCATCAACATCAGGGAAACGGTACAGTTGCCGCCGATGTAGTTTTTCACGCCGTTTTTGAGGCCGTTGTCGATGACGTTGCGGTTGACAGGGTCGAGGACGATAATCGCGTCGTCTTTCATGCGCAGGGAAGAAGCCGCGTCAACCCAGTAGCCGTTCCAGCCACTGTCGCGCAGGGGTTGGAAGACGGATTTGGTGTAATCGCCACCCTGACAAGTAACGATGATGTCCATTTTTGCCAATTCGGCAACATCGTTGGCATCCAACAATGTTTTGGCTGCCTGACCGAAATCAGGGGCATCGCCGCCGACGTTGGAAGTGGTAAAGAAAAATGCTTCGGGAATGTGGGCGAAGTCGTTTTCTTCTTTCATACGCTGCATCAAAACAGAGCCGACCATACCGCGCCAGCCGACAAAACCTACTTTCATGTGTTACTCCTTACAAAGAAAATCCGGATAAGTTTATAGTGCATTAACAAAAATCGGAACGGCATCGCCTGCCGTTTTGTTCAGACTTTTGTTAACCCACTATAAAAAAGGGGAAAACAAACGTTTTAACGCCGTCTGCGGAAAATGTAAAGGTTTTTATCGAAATTTTTTAGAATGATGGAAAAATAGGTTAAGATGGCAATGAAATTGCATCTCATTAAATAGCACAGAGGAAGATTAAATGAGCGAAATCAATTTGTCGGATTTGCCTAAAACAGAAATAGTAGATGTCCATATTGCTTCGCCGGGGGCGAGGGTTGCGGCATATTTGTTGAATAATCTGTTTACTTTTTTGATATGGTTGCCATTCATCGTGATGGTAGTTTTCACTTTAGATGAAAGCAAAAAATTAGTTTCGGAATCTTCTCTTTTTAATACCCCTGAATATTTTGCCATAACATTTTTTATTTCTTTGGCTGTTTATTTGGTTTTTGGTATTGTCCAACTGTATTACATGAGCCGGGACGGTCAGTCTTTAGGTAAAAAAATTATGGGCATCCGGGTGTTAAAAAATGACGGAAGCAATCCGGGCTTTGAAGGAACGGTTTTAATCCGCGAAGTTGTCTGGGCGCTTGCTGTTGGTGTTGTGGTAACTATTGTATCGTTGGCAATAAGTGACACGGGTGGAAACCTGATTTCTCTGCTTATAGCCTTCATTAACTTCATCATGCTCTTCTCCGTCAAACGCGACCGCCGCACGCTCTACGATATGCTGGCCGATACGGTTGTCGTCAAATTGCCGCCGCGCCGATAAATGGCTTTTTTGTGTTAAAATCAGCACTTTCCAACATAGGCCGTCTGAAAAATAGCTTTCAGACGGCCTTTCGACACGCTATTGATTCCATGAAAAAACATCTGTACCGCATCACGCTCGTCAGTATTGCCGCAGCCATTCTTGCCGCCTGTCCGAGCAAAAGCATTAAAAACCTCCCCGAAACCGACACCAGCGTTATCAAAGGCCCTGACCGCCCCACCGGTACGCCCGATCCCATCGGTACGACAGTGAGTGGGGGAGGAGCAAACTATACCGTAGTTTCCTACAACGAATTGCCGCACTGGGATCTCCAACACTTTACCAAAAGCCTGCAGTCTTTCCGTTTAGGCTGTGAAAAACTTAAAAACCGCCAAGGCTGGCAGGACGTTTGTATCCAAGCCATGCAAACACCGGTGCACCATTTCCAAGCCAAACACTTCTTTGAACGCTATTTCACCGCATGGCGCGTCGATAACGGCGGCAATCCTGCCGGCACCATTACCGGCTATTACGAACCGGTCCTGCACGGCGACGACAAAGCCACAAGCCAATCCCGTTTCCCGATTTACGGCATTCCGAACGATTTTGTTTCCGTTCCGCTGGCTGCAAACTTGAGGGGCAGCAAAGCCACCGTCCGCATCCGCCAAACCGGCCCAAACAGCGGCGTCATCGACAACAGCGGCACATACACGGCCGACTTGTCCAGATTCCCGATTACAGCACGCAGCACTGCGCTGAAAGGCCGTTTTGAAGGCAGCCGTTTTGTTCCTTACCACACCCGCAGCCAAATCAACGGCGGCGCGCTTAACGGCAAAGCGCCGATTTTGGGTTATGCAGATGATCCGGTCGAACTTTTCTTTATGCACATTCAAGGTTCAGGCCGTCTGAAAACACCGTCCGGCAAATACATCCGCGTCGGATTTGCCGATAAAAACGAACATCCGTATGTTTCCATCGGCCGCTATATGGCGGACAAAGGCTATCTGCCGCTGGGTCAGACCAGCATGCAGGGCATCAAGGCCTATATGAAGCAAAACCCCGGCCGTCTTGCCGAAGTTTTGGGACAAAACCCAAGCTACGTCTTCTTCCGCGAGCTGACCGGCAGCAGTGATTCAGGCCCGGTGGGCGCATTGGGTACGCCGTTGATGGGCGAATACGCCGGTGCCATCGACCGTCACTACATCACGCTTGGCGCACCATTATTTGTCGCCACTGCCCATCCGATCACCAAAAAAGCCCTCAACCGCTTAATTATGGCGCAAGATACCGGCAGCGCGATTAAAGGCGCAGTCCGTGTGGATTATTTCTGGGGCTATGGCGACGAAGCAGGCGAAGTGGCCGGTAAAATGAAAACCACCGGCTATGTATGGCAGCTCCTGCCCAACGGCATGAAACCGGAATACCGTCCATAAACAGCGGTTTAAAAAAGGCCGTCTGAAACCAAGATTCAGGTTTCAGACGGCCTTTTTATTTCTATAAAAATGCGGCAGGTTTTAAAAACCTGCCGCGGTATGGGGACATACAGCTCGGACGGTAAGCCGGGTTCTGTCGCGGACAGTCATTCCTCTAGGCACATCATTGCTGGTGTGCTCAAGCAACCTACCCGAACGCTCGGCGAGCAGCGTCATCGCGTTCTGTTTGGTCTTGCTCCGAATGGGGTTTAGCCTGCTGCGCTTTGTTACCAAATGCACGGTGCGCTCTTACCGCACCTTTTCACCCTTACCTGTTTTGCCCGAAGGCAATCATCGGCGGTATTGCTTTCTGTTCCACTTTCCGTCGCGTTGCCGCGCCCGGCCGTTAGCCGGCATTCTGCTCTGTGGAGCCCGGACTTTCCTCCCCGTATGCCTTACGCGATACGCGGCGACTGTCTGTCCGACCTGTATGAGGTGCGGATTATAACACAGCCGCTATAAGGTTCAGACGGCCTAAATATTTATTTTTTCTTTTTAAATGCTATTTCGGTCAAACCCAATTCCTGTGCTTTTTTGCGGACTGCGGATTCGGGCATTTCGCGTGCCAGGCGGCTGGTGCAGTATTCGGTCATGGTGGTGGCGCAGGCTTTGAAGTTGCCGGTAAAGTCGCTGGCGGCACTTAAAAACGGGATGAGGCGGCCGGCCATGATTTCTTCGGCCGGTGCGTCTGTTTGGGCGGATACGCGTCCGGACTCGACCGCCGAGAAGATTTGTTCGGTAAAGCGTCGGACGAAGTTTGCTTCTGTTTGGCAGTCTTGGAAGGCGGTGTTTTCGTGTTGGCAGACGAGGGTAACTTCGCCTTCTGCTTCTTGCAGCGGTTCGGCCAAATCGAGTTTGAGGGTTTGCTTGTCGGTTTGCAGCCAGGCGGTGCGGCCTTGGGTTTTGATGATTTTGCCGTAAACGCCGATGGCATCGTTTTGGGGGATGTTTTTCTGTTCGGCAAGTTGCTGGGCCGAGAATAAGGGGGCTTGTTCGGCAAATGCGCCGCCGGTTTCGTGTTTGAAGTAGGCGGCGAGGTCTTGTTTGATGAGGGCTTGGGTCAACAGTTTTTCGCCTTCGGTCAGGCGGTGTGCGAAGCCGTGTGTTTTGGGGGCGGATGCGGCATCCGTGGTCTTGGCGTCCGGTGTGCAGGCGCTCAGGAGTAAAAGCAGGGGAAGGATGTATTTCATGGTTGGTCTCTCAACAGGCCGTCTGAACCTATGGTTTCAAACGGTCAGCATTGTTTATCGATAACGATAAACCCGGCGGGGATAAACGGGATAGGCCGGGTAATTGCGGACGGGTTCGCTGTCTTGATAGATGACGGTCGTCCCGGGCGGGGCGTTGATGGTCACGGTTTTGTTGACGGTGGTTTGCGCGTGGACGGGCAGGTCTAAGACGGCGGTGCGCCCGTACGGAGTTTCGGTATAAACGCACGCGCTTAGAAGCAAGGCGGCACTCAGGACGGCGGTTTTCATGTTTCAGACGGCCTTATTTGAGCAGGTTTTTTAAGGCCAGGCGCACGCCTTCGCCGACTTCCGTGCCTTTGGGAATGCCTTTGGTGGCGGCTTTGGCTTCGCGTTCGTTGTAGCCGAGGGCAAGCAGGGTGTTGATGATGTCTTGGCTTTCGTCGGCAACGGCATCAGGGGCAAACAGGCCGTCTGAAACGGTATGGGACACGAGTTTGCCGCGCAGTTCCAACACCATGCGTTCGGCGGTTTTTTTGCCGATGCCGGGGGCGGAGGAGAGGCGTTTGACGTCTTCTTCGGCGACGGCTTGCGCCAGCTCGTCGGCATTCATGGCCGACAAGATGCCCAATGCAGTTTTGGCACCGATGCCGCTGACTTTGACCAGTTGGCGGAAGGTGGCGCGCTCCTCGGCCGAGGCGAATCCAAACAGCAAATGCGCGTCTTCGCGGACGACAAGCTGGATGTAGAGATGGACGGTTTCGCCAACGGGGGGCAGGTTGTAGAAAGTCTGCATGGAAACGTCGGCTTCATAACCGACGCCGTTGACGTCGATAACGACCTGCGGCGGATTTTTCTCAATCAATTTACCTGTGAGCCTGCTGATCATGGTGTTCCCCTGTGATTAAAAAAGGCCGTCTGAAACCTTGCAATCGGGTTTCAGACGGCCTTGTATTGTATCAAACTTCAGCGCTAACGCGGACGAAATCAGATGGCGGATACCAGATTCAGATGACGGGCGCGTTCGCCTGCTTCGGCGGCACGTTCTTGGCTGCTGAACGGACCCATTTTGACAACGTATTCGTAGTTGCGTTTTTCCAGCATGACTTTGCTGTCCGACGGCAGGCTTTGTGCGGCTTGGTTCAGATAAGCCTGCGCTTCACGTTGGGTACCGAAGGATTTCAAATCAACAAAAAATTCTTTGTTGTTTGGGGAAATAATGGTTTGAGCGGCGGTTTGGCCGGGGATGATCTGCTCAACTTTGACGTTGGCCGTGCCTTGGTTGATGAAACCCAATTGTTGGGCGGCGGCGCGGGAAACATCGATGACACGGTTGCCGTGGAAAGGGCCGCGGTCGTTGACGCGGACGATGACGCTTTTGCCGTTTTGCATATTGGTCACGCGTGCGTAGCTGGGAATAGGGAGGGTTTTGTGGGCGGCGGAGAGGGCGTTCATATTGTAACGCTCGCCGCTGGAAGTTTTACGGCCGTGGAATTGGTTGCCGTACCATGAGGCTTTACCGGTTTGGCTGAAAGAGGAAACTTGGGTCAGCGGCGTGTAGCGTTTGCCGGCAACTTTGTAACTGCGGTTGGCAGAAGGATGCAGTTTTTCGACTCGAACCACGCTGTCGGCGACGGCGGCATTGATGGAAAGGACGCCGATGGTGGCGGCGGCTAAGGAAAGGAGGTTTTTTTTGGTAAAAGTCAAAACGGGTTCCGTTCTTGAGTTGATAACGCAGCGGTTTCAGACGGCCTGCTATACGCCGCCGGCAAAACCGTTTTGTCGCCATGCTTCAAACAGAATAACGGCGACGGTATTGGAAAGATTCATGCTCCTGCTGCCGGGCATCATCGGCAGGCGGATTTTTTGTCCGGCAGGCAGGCTGTCGAGAACTTCGGCAGGCAGGCCGCGCGTTTCGGGGCCAAACAGCAACACGTCGCCTTCGCGGAAGGAAACTTCGTCGGGGCGGGTAGAGCCTTTGGTGGTCAGCGCGAAAATGCGGCGGCCTTCGAGTGCCTTGAGGCAGTCTTCGAAATTCTCATGTACCGTCAGTTTGGCAAACTCGTGATAATCCAAACCCGCGCGTTTCATTTTGGACGAATCCAAAGGGAAACCAAGCGGCTTGACCAAATGCAAATCGGCACCGGTATTGGCGCACAGGCGGATGATATTGCCCGTATTAGGCGGGATTTCGGGTTGGTACAAAACTATGGTAAACATATAAATCAATCACTTATTGAGTGGCATAATGCCGAAATGTTCCATGGGTGTCAAAAACTTTAAGCTATTTTTTCATTGGCGGACGCGCCAAGCTCCAGCAAAAAATCTTACCTGCGCCTGATTTTTTCAGCGTTTTCGCCAATTCGTCCAAAGTCGAGCCGGTGGTGAAGACATCGTCAATTAACAGAATATTACACGCCTTCGGCAATTCGGCTTTGATTTTAAATGCATTCTTGATATTTCGCCGACGTTCGTCGCTTTTTAGCGTACTTTGCGGCTCGCCATGCCGTCTGAAAACCGCGTGTCGCGGCAGCAGCGTCCAGCCGTAGCGTTTTGCCAAAATATCCGTCAACGCCTCGCTTTGGTTGAATCCGCGCTTGAGCCGCCGCTCTTTGCTCAAAGGCATGGGCAGGACGAAATCGAAGTGTTCTGCCGCCAGCCAGTCCGGTGCGTTTTGGCTCATCAAATCCGCCAGCGGACGGCTCATGCCCAAGTCGGCCAAGTGTTTCAGCTCGCGTATCATGCTGCTGACGGGCGGTTCGTAATACAGCGAGGCCCACATTCTATCAAATGCGGGCGGCTTTTTCTGGCAACCGCCGCACACCGCCCCGCCCGCGACATGGCGGAAACACAAAGGACAGCTTTGTGCCGCGTCGATAAAATATTCCGTCAAATCGTTTGCGCAGCCTCGGCAAAGGCCGTCTGAAACGGAATCGTGGCATAATATGCAACGTCGCGCATTGAGCCGTTTCAAATTGCGCCACCAAGAAAGAACATTCATGCCACACTCCGCCAAAAAAGTTTATCTGATACACGGTTGGGCGGCGAACCGCCATGTATTCGACGATTTGATACCGCGCCTGCCTGCCGGTTGGGACGTCCGCGCGCTTGATTTGCCCGGACACGGCGATGCGCCTTTTACCGAGCCGTTTGATATTGCCGCCGTTGCCGAAGCTTTCGCCGGACAAATCGACACGCCGGCACACATTCTCGGCTGGTCGCTGGGCGGACTGGTTGCCCTGTATCTGACCGCGCTTTATCCTGACAAAATCCGATCGCTCTGCCTGACGGCAAGTTTTGCCCGATTGACTGCCGACACGGATTATCCGGAAGGCTTGGCACAACCTGCCTTGGGCAAGATGGTTGGCGCATTCCAGCAGGATTATGCCAAACATATTAAACAGTTTCTACAACTGCAACTGCTGCACACGCCCCATTCCGGCGAAATCTTAAACCGGGTGCTGCCCGATTTGGCGCGCTGCGGCACGCCTTCCGCCTTACAGGCCGCGCTTGAAGCGGTCAACCATGCCGATGCGCGTCCGTTGTTGCCGCTGATTCAAACGCCGTCATTGCTGGTGTTTGGACAGAAAGACGCCATTACGCCGCCGCGCATGGGCGAATATTTACACCGCCATTTGAGCAACAGCGAGCTGGTCCTTATCGACAAAGCCGCACACGCGCCCTTTTTAAGCCATGCCGACGAATTTGCCGAAATCTACCGCAATTTTGTCGAAAAGGCCGTCTGAAAAAGACTTCAACCATAAAAACAGAATATTGTCGGGCAAAGCCCGCTGACACGACCCACCATGACCGAACAAGACAAACGCTGGCAAATTCACCGCCATCTCGCCCAAGACACCGACGAGCGCCTGCAGCTGGTCCGCAATGCACCCAAACGCATCATGCTGATTGGTGCCGATGCCGACATCAGCCGCAGCCTGCTGGCCGCGCGTTATCCCGACGCCGTGTTTGAAGAATACGATCCGAATGCCGACTTTTTGAAAACCGCCGCCGCCGCGCGCAAAGGCGGTTTCTGGCAGAAGCTGACCGGCAAAACCATTCCGCAACATTGCCAAGCCCTGACCGCGCCGCTGCCTGAAGCCGCCGCCGATATGCTGTGGGCCAACCTCAGCCTCAGCCGCGCCGACGATATTTTGCCGGTATTGAAAAACTGGGCCGCCGCTTTGAAAACCGACGGATTATTGTTTTTCACGCACTTTGGCCGCGACAGTCTGACCGAGCTGACAGGCCGTCTGAACCATGAAGGCATCGAATGCGAAGCGCCCACGCTGATTGATATGCACGACTTGGGCGATATGCTCGCCGACAACGGCTTTTACGATCCGGTAACCGACACGGCCAAGCTTGAATTGAGCTATAAAAAAGCCGGGACGTTTTGGCAGGACATGGAAACCTTGGGATTGTGGAATGCGTTGAAGTTCAGCAATCCGCAAGCGGCTAAGGAATGTGTGGATAAGATTTTTGCCAACGAAGGCCGTCTGAACATCACGCTTGAAACCGTGTACGGCCATGCCGTGAAGAAATTGGTGTTGCCGCAAGGAGAGAACGTGGTGCAGTTTTTCCCGAAAAAACAGATGCAGGCCGGAAGCTGAGGGCTGCTTGGGTTTGAATGCAAAAAGGCCGTCTGAAGTTTCAGACGGCCTTTTGTTTGATTCCGAATTAAGCCTGTTTGGCCGCCCATTCGGCCGGCGTGGCGGCAACGGAAATCGACAGCGCGTGCAATTCGTTGCTTTCGAGTTGCGGCTTGAGACCGTCTTTAATCAGGCGGTGGCGGGCGAGGCGGGCTTTGCCTTCAAATGAGGAGGAAACGATTACGGCGAAGAAGTGATGGCCGTCGCCTTCGACTTCGACGTGTTCGCAAGGGGTAACGCCTTCAATCAGGGTTTTGACTTGTTCGGGTAAAAGCATGGGGGTTCCTTGGGAAATGGTTTGCTTGTAAAAGAGGGCATTATACCGAATCTTGATAAAAACAGGCCGTCTGAAAAACCAAACTTCGG
>NZ_JBQCWY010000030.1:0-16401 GCF_051956955.1 Neisseria sp. P0021.S005
GCCGCCGAATGCACGCAAGCGTCGGTTGAACTGAAAGTCTTAATCGAACAAATGCGCGAACAGGTTCAAAATATCGAATAAATCGATAATGAACGGATAAAACAAGGCCGTCTGAAAAGGTTTCAGATGGCCTTTGTGTTGATATTGGGTGGAGTTAGTGTGGTTTGTTTTTAAACATTATTGGATGATGGATTTCCTGTTTCGTTACTGTCATTGCGCACAAGAGTTAATATGTGTTAAATTATGGCAATTATTGTCATGATAAAAACATACAAAGGAGTAAAATATGAACTTTCTGACCGCTATCAGTCGGCAAATGACCCGCTTCACCGCCTTGATTATCGTCCTTGCCTCCATTATCGCCTTTATCGAACCTGCTACGTTTTCATGGGTAAAAGGCGATACTCAAGTCGTTGTACTCGGTATCATCATGCTCGGTATGGGCATGACTTTAGGCAAAGAAGATTATCAAATTCTGGCGCAACGTCCGCTCGATATTTTTATCGGCGCCATCGCCCAATACACGATTATGCCCCTGCTCGCTATCGGTATTGCCAGAGCCTTTGACCTCTCGCCTGGATTAACGCTGGGTCTGGTTTTGGTCGGCACCTGCCCGGGCGGTGTTTCGTCCAATATCATGAGTTTTTTGGCTAAAGGCGATGTCGCCTTTTCAGTCGGTATGACCACCGTCTCCACCGTCCTTGCGCCTGTGATGACGCCGCTGTGGATGACTTATTTGGTCGGACAAACCGTCGAAATGGACGGCTGGGGTATGTTCAAATTTATGTTGCTCGTTACCTTGTTGCCTGTGGTTATCGGTTCTGCCGCCAATATATTGCTGCATAAAAAACACTGGTTTGAAGACGTGCGCGCGATTATGCCTGCTGTTGCCGTTGTCGCGTTTGCCTGCATCGTCGGCGGCGTTGCTGCCGTTCACGGCCACCGCTTTGCTGAATCCGCCTTCGTTATGGTACTCGCCATCGCTGCCCACAACATCGGTGGCTACATCCTCGGCTATTACAGCGGCGCACTGACCGGCATGAACACCGCCAAAAAACGCACTCTTGCCATCGAAGTCGGCGTACAAAATGCCGGACTTGCCACCGGTTTGAGTGCTAAATTTTTCCCCGGTAATGCCGAATCTGCCGTTGCCGCCGCCGTTGCCTGCGTTTGGCACTCTGTGTCAGGAACGGTTTTGGGCAATTTGTTTGCCTGGTGGGACAAGCGTAAGCAATAAGCTGTAAACATTGCCAGATAGCAAAAGGCCGTCTGAAATATTTCAGACGGCCTTTTGATTGCCTTTTATTATCAATGCGCTTTATGCGTCGTGCTGTACACGATTTTGTCCGTTAAAGCCATGGCGAGGGCGGAAATCAGGAAGCAGATGTGGGTAATACATTGCCACATGATTTGTTTTTCCGACAGATTGGCGGCGTTGAGGAAGGTTTGCAGCAGATGGATGGAGGAAATGCTGATGATGGACATCGACAGCTTAACCTTCAAAACCGAAGCATTGACATGGCTGAGCCATTCGGGCTGGTCGGGATGTTCGTCAACGTGAAGGCGGGAGACGAAGGTCTCGTAGCCGCCGACAATGACCATGGTCAGCAGGTTGGCAATCATCACAACATCAATCAGGTTCAATACGGCGATCATGATGGTGTTTTCATCCATGATGCTGAAATTGGATACCAAGTGCCACAAGGATTTGAGGAACTTACAGGCATAAATGACTTGGGCGATAATCAAGCCTATATAAATCGGCAGTTGCAGCCAGCGGCTGGCAAAAATGAAATGCGCGAAGATGCCCATTCGGTCGTGGGCTGTGCGTTTGGTCGGGGTGGAATGTTCCATAAAATGTGTTGTGTGTAGGAAAGATAAGGGGCGGCATTTTAATGGAAAAATTTTTAAGCCGCAATTTGAGCGGTTGAATTTAAAAAGAAAGGCCGTCTGAAAACAGGATATCGTTCCTTGTTTTTCAGACGGCCTTGTAGGTTGTCAGGACAGGCAAATACGCGCAAAATCGCTTTGCTTTTTAGAGATGGACATTATGCTTGCAGATTCGTTTTTTTATTATCTGGTGTTGGTCGGCTTTGCCGCAGGGCTGATGGATGCGGCGGTTGGCGGAGGCGGGCTATTGCAGATTCCCGGATTATTCAACCTATTGCCAAACGCTACACCTGTGGCCTCGGTAATGGGTGTCAATAAATTTGCTTCCTGCTGCGGCACGCTGACTGCGACGGGGCAATACCTGCGCCGAATCCCCGTGCCGTGGAAAATGCTGCTGCCTGCCGCGGTGTTGGCATTTGTCGCTTCATATTTGGGCGCGAAAACGGTGGTGTATTTCCCCGTGCAATACATGAAACCGACGATGTTGGTCATCATGATTGCCATGTGTCTGTACACTTTTTTGAAAAAAGACTTGGGACAGACGGTGCGCACTGAAAAGCTGACGCGCCGCGAAACTTTATGGGGCTTATTTTTCGGCGCGTTAATCGGGTTTTACGACGGCGTGTTCGGGCCGGGAACGGGCAGCCTGCTGGCTTTTGTGTTCGTCCGCTTTTACGGCTATGATTTTTTAGCGGCTAACGCCTCGGCAAAGGTCATCAATTCGACCACCAATCTTGCTGCGCTGACGTTTTTTATTCCGCAAGGCCATGTTGTGTGGGCATGGGCGATACCGTTGGCGGTGGCGAATTTGTGCGGCGGCGTGGTCGGCGCGCGCTTGGCAATGCGCGGCGGAACCAGGCTGCTGCGTTATGGGTTTATGTTGCTGCTGTGCCTGACCATCGGAAAGTTTGCTTGGGATTTATTGGGTTGATATCGAATGAAAAAAAGGCCGTCTGAAAGTTTCAGACGGCCTTTGCGTTTTACAGTTTAACCGAATGCTCGCGCGTTTCGTGGAACACGATGTCCGGCCAGCGTTCCTGCGTCAGGTTTAAGTTGACGCGGTTAGGCGCAAGGTAGGCGAGGTTGCCGCCTGCGTCTATCGCCAGATTGCCTGCGTTAGCTTTTTCAAATTCCGCCAGCTTTTTCTTGTCTTCGCACGATACCCAGCGCGCCGACCAGATGGATGCGCTGTCGAACACGGCTTCTACGCCGTATTCGTTGGCCAGCCGCGAGGTAACGACTTCAAACTGCAACACGCCGACCGCGCCCAAAATCAAATCTGCGCCGCTCATCGGTTTGAAGACTTGTACCGCGCCTTCTTCGCCGAGTTGCTGCAAACCTTTTTGCAGTTGCTTGATTTTCAGCGGATTTTTGATGCGGACGCTGCGGAACAGTTCGGGTGCGAAGAAGGGAATGCCGGTAAATGCCAGTTGTTCGCCTTCGGAGAAGCTGTCGCCGATTTGGATGTTGCCGTGGTTCGGGATGCCGATGATGTCGCCGGCGTAGGCTTCTTCCACCAGCTCGCGGTCGTGCGACATGAAGGTTACCACGCTGGAGGCGGCGATTTCGCGGTTGATGCGCAGATGTTTCATCTTCATGCCGCGCTCGAATTTACCGGAGCAGACGCGCAAGAAGGCGATGCGGTCGCGGTGTTTCGGGTCCATATTGGCTTGGATTTTAAAGATAAATCCGGAAAACTTCGGCTCATCTGGCTCGACCATGCGTACGGTCGCATCGCGCGGTTTCGGCGCAGGCGCCCATTCAATCAATGAATTGAGGATTTCCTGAATACCGAAGTTGTTAATTGCCGAACCGAAGAACACGGGCGTGAGTTCGCCGGCGAGGAATTCGTCGAGATTGAACTCGTTGGAAGCCGCCTGCACCAATTCGATTTCGTCGCGCAACTGTTGGATTTCCAACGGAAAGCGTTGTTCCAATTCGGGATTGTCGATGCCTTTGATGATGTCGAACTCGTGCGGCAGGCGTTCACCGCCCGCTTCAAAGAGATAGATTTCGTCGTTCAGGATGTGGTACACGCCTTTGAAGTTTTTGCCCATGCCGATTGGCCAAGTTACGGGCGCGCAGCGGATTTGCAGGATGTTTTCTACTTCGTCCAAGAGTTCCAGCGAATCGCGCACTTCGCGGTCGTATTTGTTCATGAACGTAACAATCGGCGTATTGCGCAGGCGGCAGACGTTCAAGAGTTTGATGGTTTGCGCTTCCACGCCTTTTGCCGCGTCGATGACCATCAAGGCGCTGTCGACGGCGGTCAATACGCGGTAGGTATCTTCGGAGAAATCTTGGTGTCCCGGCGTGTCCAAGAGGTTGACGGTATGGTCTTTGTAGTCGAACTGCATCACGCTTGATGCCACGGAAATGCCACGCTGCTTCTCGATTTCCATCCAGTCGGAGGTGGCGAATTTGCCGGTTTTCTTGCCTTTTACCGTACCCGCGCTCTGAATCGCGCCTGAAAACAGCAACAGTTTTTCGGTCAGCGTGGTTTTACCCGCGTCAGGGTGGGAGATGATGGCAAACGTGCGGCGGCGGCGCACTTGGTCGAGGATTTCTTGGGACATGGTTTTCTTTGCAAAAAGTTTCAGGCCGCTTTTTCAGACGGCCTGAAGGGTATGGGTGTTGGAAAACAGGCTAAAATAAGGGCGTGTGCGACACGCCCTGCAATAGATTGAAAGATGCGGAATTGTACAAAAAAATGCTTGATAATTCAATGTTTGCACCAAACCAAAGGCCGTCTGAAAAGTTTCAGACGGCCTTGTGCTATGAATCGATGATTAAATATCCATCGGTTTCCATTCCGCGCCTTTTACCGGCGGCAGCCATGATTGCGTACCGCTGGAGGCAAATCCCCACAAGGTGTCGGGGAGGCCGTAATGGTCGGCGCGTGTCGGGTCGAGTTGCGTTTCGATTTCAGCTTCGCGGCCTTCGCGGATTTGCGTGGCGATGTGCGGATTAATCATCACGGTTTTGCCCAAGGCGATAAATTCTGCCCAGCCGGTTTCATAGGCGGCCAAAATTTGGTCGGCGGTAAACAGGTTGCCCACGCCGATAAGCGGCAGTTTGCCGTTGATGCGTTCGTGGATAAACTGCATACGGGTTTGGGCGGTATCGCCGCCGCGACGGATTTTTTTATCAAATTCCCACAGGGAAACGTGCAGATATTGCAGCGGTTTTTGTACCAATGCGTCAATCAGTGCGCCGGTTTCGGTCATGGTTAAGCCGTCTTCGCCCGGCTCTTCGGGGGAGAAGCGGTAGCCGATAATGAAATCGTCGCGCTGGTGTTTTTCTCGGACGGCAACCACGGCATCGACAACGGCCAGCGGGAAGCGCATTCTGTTTTCCAAGCTGCCGCCCCATTGGTCGTTGCGGCGGTTGCTTTGGGCAGAGTAAAACTGTTGGATTAAATAGCCGTTCGCACCGTGGATTTCCACGCCGTCAAAACCGGCACGAAGCGCCAAATCGGCGGCTTGCGCATAAGAGGCGATGAGTGCTTCGACTTCTTCTGCGGTCGCTTCGCGTGCGTGTTCGGCTTCGTTGGCGGAAGCGCTGATTTTGTCGAGACCGTCCAAAAGGTCATCAATGGCTTTGGAACCGCCGTGATGGATTTGCAAAATCGCTTTTGTGCCTTGTTGTCGCAGGATTTGTGCGGTTTCTTTCAGGCTGTCGAGGCAGTGTTCGCCTGTGGCTTCAGGTTGGCCGTGAAAGGCTTTGCCGTCTTTTTGAACCAAAGTGGCGGCCGTGATAAACAGGCCCATATCGCCTGCGCGGTTGCTGAGGAAGGTACGCTCTTGGTCGCTGATTAAACCGTCGGTTTGTGAACCGAAATGGGTCATGGGGGCGACGGCAAGGCGGTTTTTGATGGTTACGCCGTTATTGAGGGTGTATGTTTGAAAGAGTGGGGCGTATTTTGGATTCATGAGATTTTGCTCTTGATAAGTGAATGGTTGGCAGAGGATTGGGCCATTCGGGAATTTATCAAGTAAACAGGCCGTCTGAAAAGTTTCAGACGGCCTGTTTATTCTTTAAGCCTTAGGATTAAAGATTAGGATTAACAATGATTTTTACTGCGGATTCATTGTTGTGGATCAAGCGCTCGAAGCCTTCGGAAATCAATTCGTCCAGTTTGATGCGTTGGGTGATGAAAGGCTCAAGGTTGATTTTGCCTTCTTCAACCAATTTGATGGTTTCGGCGTGGTCGTTGCAGTAGGCGATGGTGCCGCGCACGTCCAGCTCTTTCATCACAACGCTGTGGACGTTGATGGTAGCGGGGTGGCTCCAAATGGATACGATGACGACTTTCGCAGTCGGACGGCATGCTTCGACCATGGTGTCCAGCACTTTGTTGACGCTGGTGCATTCGAATGCAACGTCTACGCCTTCGCCGTTGGTCAGTTTTTTCACTTCTTCAACGACATCGACTTCGGATGGGTCGAGGATGTAGTCGGCCACGCCGGCTTCGCGTGCTTTGTCTTTACGCGCTTTGCTCAATTCGGTGATGATGACTTTGATGCCTTTGGCTTTCAGTACGGCAGCCAACAGCAAACCGATTGGGCCTGCGCCGCCGACCAATGCGACGTCGCCTTCTTTCGCGCCACTGCGTACATAAGCATGGTGGCCGACAGACAGAGGCTCAATCAAAGCAGCTTGGTCCAATGGGATTTTGTCGGAAATAGGGTGTACCCAACGGCGTTTAACGGCAATTTTTTCAGACAAGCCGCCACCGCAGCCGCCCAAGCCGATGAAGTTCATGTCTTTGGAGAGGTGGTAGTTGCTGCCTTCGCCGGTCGGTACGTCGTCGCGGATGATGTAGGGTTCGACAACAACGTGTTGACCGACTTTGATGTCGTCCACGCCTTCGCCTACGGCATAAACCACGCCGGAGAACTCGTGACCCATGGTGACTGGCGCAGACTCGCCGGAGATTGGGTGCGGATGGCCGCAAGGCGGAATGAAAATCGGGCCTTCCATGAATTCATGCAGGTCTGTACCGCAGATACCGCACCAAGCAACATTGATGCCGACAGTACCCGGAGCTACGGTTGGCTCGGGAATGTCTTCGATGCGGATGTCGCCTTTGTTATAAAAACGTGCTGCTTTCATTGTAACGCTCCTTTTTTAAAGTGGAGGCCGTCTGAAAAAGACGGTCAATTGGGGAAAGGGAAGCAGTGTGGCGTGTGAAATGTTTTTATTGATATGTTTTATGTTTGTTATTTTACTACTGATAATATGGAAATGGTTTGTCTTTGCTCAAATTAAAGTTTGTAAATGAAAAAAAAGGCCTTCTGAAATGGATAATCTGTTTTCAGACGGCCTGGGCAATAGTTTGAATGCGTTATGGTGTAGGATTGTTACTTTTGCCGCGCTTCAGATGCTTTTGGTAGGCGATGACGTAATCGGCCTTGCTTAAGCCCGCCAATACGCGGATGTGGGCGGCGGCGGATTTGGACATGGATTCCAAGGTATAGCCGCCTTCCAGCACGGAAACAACACGTCCTTGGCAGCTTGCCGTTGCTTGGACGATTTTGTGCGTCAGCCAGGCAAAATCGGCTTCATGCAGGTTCAGACGGCCTGTTTCGTCTTGTTTATGCCCGTCAAAACCTGCCGAAAGCAACACCAACTCGGGGCGGAAGGCCGTGAGCTTGGGCAGCCATTGTTCGCGGATGGTCGTGCGGAAGATACGGCTGCCTGTGCCTGGTTTGAGGGGCGTATGCAGCATATTTTTATTGCCGGCGTATTGTTCCGCCTGAGGGAAGGGAAAGATATCGGTTTCAAACAGGTTGAAAAACATCACGCGCGGATCGTCTTGGAGAATCTCCGCCGTTCCATCGCCGAAGTGGACGTCGAAATCGATGACGGCGATGCGTTGCAAGCGGTATTGGGCAATGGCGTGCATCACGCCGGTGGCGGTGTTGTTGATCAGGCAAAATCCGCCGGCGCTGTTGCTGTGGGCATGGTGGCCTGGCGGGCGGATGGCGCAAAAAGCATGCCAGGCTTTTTTATTCATCACCATATCGACTGCCTTGACAACGGCTCCGGCCGCAAAACGGGCGGCTTGAAGGGAGTCGTGGCAGATGACCGTATCGTCATCGATGCGGTGGATTTTGCCGGGGAGCGGCTGGGCGGCTTCCAACTCGTGCAGATAGTTGCGCGAGTGGACCAATGCCAGCTGCGCATCTTTGATTTCCGGTGCTTCGGTGGTTTGCAGGCGACGCCAAATGCCTTCTTGTTTTAAGGCAGTTTGAATGGAGCTGATGCGTTCGGGCCTGTCGGGATGGTTAGGCCCCGGCTGGTGCTGTAGGAATATCGGATGCGAAATCCATACGGTGCGGGCGTTTTTGCCAAACAAACGGCGTAGGCGGGTGCTGATGCGCCAAAGGATTTTTTTGAACATGGAACAGTATGTGTCGGACAAGTCGTAAAGACTGCTAAATATGGTTAATAAATACGGAAATACTTGGAAATTTTTCAGACGACCTTTAGAATAGCTCAATTTTACAGTCCAACCAATGTATTTGATTGCAGTGTGCAGTTTTTTACTTAATCTAAAACTTGAAAGAACGGATATATTATGAATCAAGCAGTGGCTCAATTTGCCCCTTTAGTGCTGATCATGGTGGTGTTCTACTTCCTGATTATGCGTCCTCAACAAAAGAAATTCAAAGCGCACCAAGCGATGTTGGCCGCTTTGAAAGTCGGCGATAAAGTCGTTTTGGCGGCAGGCTTCAAAGGCCGCGTGACCAAAGTCGGCGAGCAATTCTACACTGTCGACATCGGTCAAGGTGCGAAAATCGAAGTGGAAGTTGAGCGCAACGCGATTGCCGCGAAAGCCGAATAATCCGTTTTTTTGCAAAAAGCCGCCTCATTTTCCGAGCGCGGCTGTTTGCCTTTATAAATAAAGCAAAGGTTTACCATGAACCGTTATCCTTTATGGAAATACCTGCTGATTGCGTTCACGATTGTGGTTGCGGCTGTTTACTCGCTGCCCAACCTTTTCGGTGAAACGCCTGCCGTACAGGTATCGACCAACCGACAAGCCATCGTTATCAATGAGCAAACCCAGTCTAAAGTGGATGCCGCGCTGAAACAGGCAGGTATTCAGACTGATGGTATGTTCATCGTCGACAACTCGCTGAAAGTGCGTTTCAAAGATACCGAAACGCAACTGAAAGCGCGCGACGTCATCGAAAATACTTTGGGCGAGGGCTATATTACCGCGCTCAACCTGTTGGCAGACAGCCCTGAGTGGATGGCGAAAATCAAAGCCAATCCGATGTTCCTGGGTCTGGACTTGCGCGGCGGCGTGCATTTCACCATGCAGGTGGACATGAAAGCCGCGATGCAGAAAACGTTTGAACGTTATTCCGGCGATATCCGCCGCGAATTGCGCCGCGAAAAAATCCGTACCGGCACGGTGCATCAGACTGAAAACGGTCTGACCGTGCCTTTGCAAGATGCTGCCGATGTACAAAAAGCCTTGCCTCAGTTGCAAAAATTGTTCCCTGAAGCCACGCTGCTGCCGGACGGTAACAATATCGTGCTGACTTTGTCTGAAGAGGCAATCAATAAAGTACGTTCTGATGCAGTTAAACAAAATATCAATACGTTGCACAACCGTGTGAACGAATTGGGCGTAGCCGAACCGGTTATCCAACAATCCGGCCTTGACCGCATTGTCGTACAGCTGCCGGGCGTGCAAGATACTGCCAAAGCAAAAGATATTATCGGTCGTACTGCGACTTTGGAAGTGCGTATGGTGGAAGACGATCCGATCAAACTGCAAGAAGCTTTGAACGGCAATGTGCCGACCGGTTACGAATTGCTGTCAAGCGGTGGCGATCATCCGGAAACTATCTTGGTCAACAAACAAGTTGAACTAACCGGCGACAACATCAACGATGCGCAACCTAGCTTTGACCAAATGGGCGCGCCTGCCGTGAGCCTGAGCCTGGATAGTGCGGGCGGCAGCATTTTTGGCGAATTGACTTCGGCCAATGTGGGTAAACGTATGGCTATGGTGTTGATCGACCAAGGTAAATCCGAAGTCGTGACCGCGCCTGTCATCCGAGCCGCCATTACCGGTGGCCGCGTGGAGATTTCCGGCAGCATGACGACAGCCGAAGCCAACGATACTTCATTGTTGCTGCGCGCCGGTTCGCTGGCCGCGCCGATGCAGATTGTCGAAGAACGTACCATCGGCCCGTCTTTGGGTAAAGAAAACATTGAAAAAGGTTTCCACTCTACCTTGTGGGGCTTTGCCGCTGTTGCTGCATTCATGGTGATTTACTATCGCTTGATGGGTTTCTTCTCTACCATTGCCTTGAGTACCAATATCTTGTTTTTGGTGGGTATTTTGTCTGCCATGCAGGCAACGCTGACCTTGCCGGGTATTGCCGCCTTGGCTTTGACCTTGGGTATGGCGATTGACTCCAACGTGTTGATTAATGAACGTATCCGTGAGGAACTGCGTGCCGGTGTCGTACCACAGCAGGCCATCAACCTCGGTTTCCAACACGCTTGGGCAACCATTGTCGATTCCAACTTGACCTCCCTGATTGCCGGTATCGCTTTGTTGGTATTCGGTTCCGGCCCGGTACGCGGTTTTGCGGTTGTACACTGTATCGGTATTCTGACTTCGATGTATTCATCCGTGGTCGTGTTCCGTGCTTTGGTCAACCTGTGGTACGGCCGTCGCCGCAAATTGCAAAATATTTCCATCGGTTCGGTATGGAAGCCGAAAGCTGAAATGGCAGAAGGCAAGGAGTAAAACATGGAATTATTTAAAATCAAACGTGATATTCCGTTTATGAGCTACGGCAAACTGACGACTTTTATTTCGTTGGTTACGTTTATCGCCGCCGTGTTCTTTTTGGTAACCAAAGGCCTGAATTTCTCCGTCGAATTTACAGGCGGTACGGTGATGGAAGTCCAATATCAGCAGGGCGTGGATGTGAATAAAACGCGCGAACGCCTCGATACGCTGAAAATGGGTGATGTACAGGTTCAGGCCTTGGGTACGAATAAACACATTATGATTCGCCTGCCGAACAAAGAAGGCGTAACGTCTGCACAGCTGTCCAACCAAGTGATGGATTTGCTGAAAAAAGACAACCCTGACGTTACCTTGCGCCAAGTCGAATTCATCGGCCCTCAGGTTGGTGAAGAATTGGTTACCAATGGTTTGATGGCATTGGGCTTCGTGGTGGCAGGTATTATTATTTACTTGTCCATGCGTTTTGAGTGGCGTTTTGCAGTATCCGCGATTATTGCGAATATGCACGATATCGTGATTATTCTCGGCTGTTTCGCCTTCTTCCAATGGGAATTCTCATTGACTGTCTTGGCAGGTATCTTGGCTGTTTTGGGTTATTCCGTAAACGAATCTGTGGTGGTATTTGACCGTATTCGCGAAAACTTCCGCAAGCCGCATATGCGCGGCCACACTGTGCCGGAAGTCATCGACAACGCGATTACTGCAACCATGAGCCGTACCATCATTACCCACGGTTCGACCGAGGCAATGGTTGTTTCTATGCTGGTGTTTGGCGGTGCAGCCTTGCACGGTTTCTCTATGGCGCTGACTATCGGTATCGTGTTCGGTATTTACTCTTCCGTATTGGTTGCCAGCCCGCTCTTGCTGATGTTTGGCTTGAGTCGTGAGAACATTGCCAAAGAAGTGAAGAAAAAAGAAGAAGTTGTAGTTTAATCGCTGCAATGCTGCGATAAAGGCCGTCTGAAAATTGATTGAATCAGTTTTCAGACGGCCTTTTGTATTTAAATTTCAGAATATTTTGTTTTAATGAAACAGGAGGGGATAAATGTGAAAGAAAAAGAAAAAATAGGAACAATATAATTTTGTGATGAATCAAGTTTATTGTCTGATATTCCCTTAATTGCTTGTCAGTCCCAATATTTTAAAACATAATACTTTTGCCCCCGATGCTGGAGTTTTACTACAAGTACATGATTTGCAAAAATCTGTCGGGTGTGCAGACCCTGCCAATCAACCTCAAAAAAGGAAGGCCAAGAATGAAAGTAACCAGTTTCGGCGAAGTGCTGTGGGACGATTTTCCAAACGGAAAGGTATTGGGTGGTGCACCCCTAAATGTTGCTGTCCGTTTGCAGTCTTTGGGTATCGATGCTGTCATCATCAGTCGTCGCGGCGATGATGCCGATGGCGAGGAATTGCTACGTCAAATTCAAAGTAAAAACGTCAATACTGATTATTTGCAGGTTTGTCACGAATGTGCGACCAGCTTGGTGAAAGTACACTTGGACAAGTCTGGCAGTGCGTCTTATGAGATTGTTTATCCTTGCGCGTGGGACAGGATTGCGGTTGATGATGCGGCAATCAAACGTGTGGCAGAATCAGATGCTTTCGTTTTTGGCAGCTTGGCAACCCGCGATGAAGTTTCGCGTAAAAGCTTGGCGGTTTTGCTGAAAGAAGCCAAATTCAAAATTTTTGACGTTAATCTGCGTAAGCCTCATTACGATATTGACCGCTTGCTTGAGACCATGAAACAGTCCGATATGGTCAAACTCAATGATGATGAGCTGTATGAGTTGGCTGCGGCTTACGGTTCTCCTTATCACAGTATCGAACAAAATATCGGCTACCTCGTTGAGCTGACCGGCGTCAAAATCTTGTGTGTGACTTTGGGTAGTCATGGCGCGGTTTTGTATAAGGACGGCGAGTTGTACCGTCATTGCGGTTTCCGCGTCAAAGTGGTGGATACTGTCGGCTCCGGCGACAGCTTTCTTGGTGGTTTGACTTACAAGCTGCTCAATAATGCGCCTCCTCAAGAAGCCATTGCTTTTGCTTGTGCGCTGGGTGCATTGGTGGCTTCACGTCATGGCGCGACGGCGGATATTTCTTTGGAAGAAGTTGAAGCGTTTATGAATCCTGCTTGATATTTTGACAAGAGACATAAAAAGGCCGTCTGAAAACCATTAAATCAGGTTTTTCAGACGGCCTTAGTATTTTCAGGCTTTACCAATAAGTTGTAAAACATTCTAAGTTGGTATTTTTCGGGCCGCTTCCTTCTTCGGTCGGCGAACCAATCATCATCAGGCCGATGATTTTGTCTTTGTCGGCACACTCAAATGCTTCGCGCAACAATGGGCTGTTGACCCACATGCCCGTAATCCAAACATTGTCGAAGCCTTGAGCAGAAGCAGCCAGTTGTAAAGCATAGGCGGCGCAGCCTGCAGTCAGCATTTGCTCCCATTCAGGTTTGGGTTTCGCCACTTCACGGTTTGGCGCAAATGTAACGCCAATAATCATAGGCGCCATGTTGCCGACGCGTTCGGCCTTTTTCATGGCATCATCACCGAAGTTGAGTTCGGTAACGGTCTTGCCCAAAAGCTCGCGGAAACGTTGTAAGCCGGCCTCGCTTTGAATTACAGTAAAGCGGTAAGGGCGCATATTGCCGTGATCAGGTACTTGTGTTGCCGCTTGCAGCATTTGTTCCAGTTGCTCGGCATTGGGTGCAGGAGCAGTCAGTTTTTTGGAAGAGCGACGAGTGGTGAGGAGATTTAAGGCATCCATTTTTATTCTTTCTTGTGAATTCGAATGAGAATAATTATATAGCAGAACGATAAATAAATCAGCAAAGGACTAAGGCCGTCTGAATTAAGGTTTCAGACGGCCTTTGAGTTTTACAGGATACCGTTGTTTTGTGTATTTTCAGTAATCAGTGCTTTGCTGATTTCATCGGCGGTGTAGCTCTTACCGTTTCCGAATACAAAGCTGTCGACATTATTGTTGGCAATGTCATGGATGGTCAGGGTGTCGCCTGTATCTTTGATGGTTAAGACCCAATCATCGCCGGTTTTCAACTGTAAATCTTTCAGCGTCAGCCCTTCTTTGAAAAGGACTTGGGTATCGCTGCCACCATACGGATTAAAGGTGTCGTTGCCGCTGTTTCTGCCAAACATGATAACGGTGTTGTCGGCACCCGGGTCGGTAATGGTATCGTTGCCGCCGGCCGTATCAACGATGTTGATGCCTCGGCCCAAAGTAATGGTTTCATCGCTTCGGTTGCCCCTGTATTCGACAACAGAAGTGTAATGCGACAAATCTAAATCGCTGTTGTCGCTATCGGCGTGGATGGTGTGATTGAAGTTGTTGTACACATCACGGTTGAGTTCTTCAACGGGTTGGCCTGTGTATTGGACGATGTTTTTGTTGCCGATCATGTGCGGGATAGACAGTTTGAAGTGGTTGATCAGCTCGCCTGTGCTGTATGAGGTATTGCCGTCAAACTGAAACTCGGAAATCGCACCATAAATACCGCTTTGGTTTTTGATGGTTAAAACATCGTCCGTGCCTTTAATGCGGATATGCCAAGTATCGCCATCCAACAGGGGGGGGGATACAAATTGGTTGCTGTCGGGTATGTCGGCAATCCCGGTTTTGTCGTAACCTTTTTCAACGGTAATTTCGAGGTCGTCAAGGGTAATGCCGCCGGTAAATTTAACGACATTAGCGTTGAGTCTGTGTAGGCTTGCCTCGCTATCAAAACCGAAGTTGTAGTCGAAAATGGTGTCGTGGCCGTAACCTTTTCCGAAAACATAGGTGTCGTTGTGTTCTCCGCCTTCCAGATAATCATTGCCTGCGCCGCCGTCGAGTAAGTCGGTGCCTACATGGGCATAGAGTTTGTCGTTACCGTTGCCGCCGTAGAGTTTATCGTCGGAAGCGGGTTCGTTGCCGTAATAGGTTTCGCTGTGTTCGCGCAAGATGTCATCGCCGTCGTGGCCATAGAGGATGTCGCGGCCGTCGTTGCCGCCGTCGATTTCATTGTTGCCTGCATTGCCATGCAAAGTGTCGTCGCCGTTTGTGCCGACAAAGTTAATGTTTTTGGCTTTCAGCGCTTGGAAGGCTTGTTGGAACTGTGCGGCAGTGTAAGTTTGGTCGCTGAACTGGAAACGGTCGATGGAAATGCTGCCATCAGCACCGATTTGGTTTTGAATCAAGGCTGAACCTTGATCCGAAGTAATTTCCCAGCTTTGGCTGCCATCATCGTTATGAATGGTCTTCAGGTTGAGCTTGGCATTGTTCAGGCCGTCTGAAAACTTGAGGGTATTGATGCCTTGGTTGTCGATAATGGTATCGTTGTCGCCGTAGATATAGGTATCGTTTCCGGCGCCGCCTTTCAGAATGTCTTTGCCGTTGCCGCCCATCAAAATATCGTTGCCAGCATCACCGTTGATGAGATCGTTACCGTCGCCGCCATCCAGATAATCGTTGCCGTCGCCGCCGTTGAGGTTGTCGTTGCCGCCCATGCCGTAAACGGTATCATCACCGCGTCCGCTGTTGAGGCGGTTGCGGCCTTCGTTACCGGTCAGGATGTTATTGCTGTTGTTGCCGGCGGCAAAAATATTGGCCGAGCCGGTCAAGGTAACATTTTCGACGTGGGTGGCGGCAGTATGGGAAATGCTGCTGAATACGGTGTCTTCGCCGCCGCCAGCCTGTTCGATAACCACGTCTTTTGTGTTATCAACATAGTAAGTGTCATTGCCGTCCCTGCCTTCCATAATGTCGGCACCGGCCTTGCCGTCGATAATATCATCGCCGGATGTGCCAATCAGGTGGTCATTGCCGTCGCTACCATCGATGGTCTTACCGCTTTCGGTATATTCAGTCAGGGAAATATCGAAATATTTGGCAAAGCTGTTTACATCCAGTTTTTGTGTGCCGATGATGAATTGGGAGACTGCCGGTGTTGTACCGTTTTGAGTGTATTGGTTTTTGATGGTTAAAACGGCGTTGCTGTTTTTCACGGCAATCAGCCAGTCTTGACCGCCGGTTTCGTTGTTTCGGGCTTCAACGGTTAAATCGTTAAGGCTTAGGTCGGTATGAAAGCGGATGCTGTTGTGGCCTTGATTGTCGATGATGGTGTCTTGCTCGCTTTTGGCAGAGAAAAGGTAGGTGTCGTCACCTTCGCCACCTTCAAGCACATCGTTGCCTGCTTCGCCATTTAGGGTGTCATTGCCTGTTTCGCCGAAAAGACAGTCGTTGCCTTCGCCGCCATTGATGAAATCGTTGCCGCCGCCGCCGTAAACGATGTCGTCACCGCGACCGCTGTTGAGGCGGTTGCGGCCTTCATTGCCGATGAGGATGTTGTTACTGTTGTTGCCTGCGCCGAAGATGTTGGCTGTACCGGTCAAAACAAGGTTTTCAACGTGGTTTGGAAGGGTATAGCTGACGTTGCTGTAAACCGTATCATCGCCTCCATTTGGGTTTTCAATGATTTTATCGTCGCTGCGGGTTACATAATAAACGTCATCTCTCGAAGTACCTGTTGTTGCTTGTGCAAGGGCGGAAGGTTGTAATTGCTCTAAATGTCGTAATTCAAATTGCGCATTGCGAATGCGCATTGCTTTTTCGATTGTCATGATATTTTCTTTAGATATTGATGAGAGTAACAAGGAAGTAAACGTATCCGGCATATGGCCGGTATTGCTTAATTTGTATTGTGTTTAGGCTGTATATACTAG
>NZ_JBQCWY010000031.1:0-16282 GCF_051956955.1 Neisseria sp. P0021.S005
CCAACAAAGGGTTTGGCTGGGGAGGAAGGATTCGAACCTTCGCATGCTGGAATCAAAATCCAGTGTCTTAACCGCTTGACGACTCCCCAACTTACTAAATCATATGAAACAGCGGATGAATATCTAACCCTTCCACACAATAAGCTTCATATGATTGAGAAACCTGTTGGTAAATTGTATTTGCTTCTTGATGAGATTCACTTGCTATAAACAAACAAGCCCCAGAACCGGTCATTAATGCATGACCATATTGGGATAACTCAACATAAGCCTTCCAAACTTCAGGATATTCCTGAAATACAACCGCCTGCATATCATTTTGAAACGGCTGTAACGATTGGAAAGTCGGCATTATGCTGGGTTTGGAATCCCGTGTCAAGCCTTCATGTGCAAAAATTTTAACTGTTGCCACATGGACGGGGGGCTTAACGATAACATACCATTGTTTAGGGACATCTATTTCAGCCAGCTTCTCACCCACACCTTTGGCAAAAGCACTTCTGCCAAAAATAAAAAAAGGAACATCTGCACCAAGACTTACGCCTAAATCAATCAGTTGCTGCCTACTCAAACCGCATTGCCACCATTGGTTTAAAACCATTAAAACCGTGGCTGCATCAGAGCTTCCGCCGCCCAATCCGCCTCCGGTTGGAATCACTTTATCCAACCAGATTTCGACACCGTGCGCTACGCTTGCATATGGCAGTAATAATTTAGCCGCCCGATAAGTTAAGTCTTGCTCAGGTTCAAGCCCTTCGACCGGCGTATGCAGAATAATCTGCCCATCAGTACGGATTTTCAGATGAACGGTATCATATAAGCCGATCAAACAGAAAATACTTTCCAAATTATGATAACCATCGCTCCTGCGGCCGGTAATCCTCAAATCCAAATTTAATTTAGCCGGCGCAGGAAAGGCTTGGATTTCCTCTGAAACAGACATGGCATCCTCTATTTGCGTGCTGCGCATCGGGTTTGTCCATTCTTATCCAAAGAGTGGTTTACCGTGTCAAACACCAAGCGGATATTAAACTTGGCATTTTCAAGTTGAAGCGTTTTGGGCTGTCCTGAACTATTTAAAGTGCGCGATATCGTCCAGTCAAACTGCTCCAGACGTCCATCAGGCAGGATTTTGTATGGCGCATTGGCAACGCGTTTACCATCTGCCCAAATATGCAAATATTGTACCGGCAAAGCAAAGCCCAAAAGCTGTCTGCTCAATTCCTCAGCAGTTTCCGCCTGATAAACCTTACCCTTACTGTCTACCGCCAATACACCTTCACTGTCTTGACACAGCTGGCCTACGGTATTGCCCAATGGGGTATTCACATCAATGGTTTGAACCGCGTTCTGATAAGTCCAATCGAAATTGGCATAAGAGCCTTTTCCTTCCACTTTGACAGCCAAACGACCGTCTGCGCTAAAATCCTGCACCTGCTCTGCTGCTTGCCAACTGTTTTGCTGAGGTAAGTTTGGCTGCGCACAGGCAGCTAAAAGCAATAAGGCTGCAACCGATGATAATCGTTTTAAATTCATGGATATTCCTTCATAGACCGTCTGAAATCAAACGCTTTCAGACGGCCTTTGGGTTTTATTTGTGTTTTTGAGTATGCGGTTTGCTGGGCGTTATACCGAATTTGGACATTGTCTCTTTTAATACTCGGAGATTGCTTCCACGTTTCAAGCCGTCATTCCAGATTTCTTTGGCCTTGTCTTGGTCTCCAAGCGTCCATAGGACTTCGCCCAAATGTGCGGCGACTTCGGCTTCAGGTTCTTTTCCATAGGCATATTGGATATACGGCAAAGCCATTTGGGCATCGCTTTTAAGATAATATGCCCAGCCTACACTATCATTAATGGCTGCGCTTTCCGGATCCATTTGATAGGCCATCTGAACCATTTTGAAAGCCTCGTCCAAATCCTTGCCGTTGGACAGCAAGGTATAGCCCAAAGCATTCCAACCATGCGGATTGTCCGGATACAACTCAACAACTCGGCGCAAATCGGCAATCGCCTTGCCTGGCTGATTCAGCTTCTCATACACCATCGAACGCTGATACAGCACATTGGCAAGCAGCTCCGGAGAAGCTTGGGTTTTCAAGGATTTTTCGGTGGAATTTACCAAGCTGTTCAAAGCGTTCAACGATTCTTGAAGATTGGTATTTTTAGACAATACGAACAAAGCCGTACTCAACAAATCCTTAACTTCAAAATAACGTCCTCTTTGCTCGGGCATTTTTTGTGCGCGTTGTACCAAAGCCCAAGCCTCTTTATGGTTGCCCTGTTTGGCTTCGATAGAAGCAGCCAAAATGGTTTTATCAAACGTATAAGCCGTAGCCGTTACCTTATCCAGCCATTGTTTGGCTTTGGCCAATTCTTCTACATCATTATATGAAACCGCACCAATCAACGCTGCACGGCTGCGCTGCTCTTCCGTGCCAGCTTTATAAGCCTTTTCCAGATAGCTGTTTACCGCAGAAATATTTTCTGTCTTGCTCGCTGACAATAAGGCAGCCTGAATATACAAATCAGGGTTGGGATTTTCTTCCAATAAAGTCTGCAAACGCTTAAAGGCCTTATCATTTTGACCATGGGCGATCAAATTGGCGATGTCCAATTCCTGCCAAATCGGAGATAAGGTTTTGGTGTCTGTCTCTTTGAAGAAGCCGTCCAAAATATCAGGATGCCGTTGCGCCATCAGCCGCAACGTCACAAAAGTCGGCGGCAAAATTTCGTTGTCCAACTTGGCCAATCGCTGCAATGCCGCAATGGCGTGTTTCTTTTGACCGTCTTTTGCACTAAAAATTGCATCCGCAATCGCCGCTTCTGGAAAGTCTTTATAATTCAAGGCCGTTTTATGCACCTGTTTAACCGCATCGCTGGTCAGATTCGGCTGTTGTGCTGCGGTTTGTGCTAAAAGCAGGAACACGCGCTTTTGCTCATCTTCACTACCGCCGGCAATTACCTTGTCCAATCCGCTCAAATTCTTATCGGCTTTACCCAGCAGCAAATTGCGCAACCAAGTCATACGCTTTTGTGTTTCACCAGGCTCCGGCTCGATTTCGCGCCATTTTTGGTAAATGGCTTCAGCCTGTTCAAATGCGTTTAACGAAACCGCCATCTCCAAAGCGCGTTCGGCCACTTCGGGAGATTTGGTGCGATGCAACGTTAAAATATAAGTAAACAACGCAGAAGCTGCATCACCCTTTTGCAGGGCCAGTTCTGAATTTAACAAAGTGAAAACCTGAGATGTACGGTTTTGTATACCCAACAGACGTATCCGCTCCTGCTCGCGCTCTTCGGGAGAAAAACGGTCGGTACGGCTTTTCTTTTTAATAATCTTAGCCGATTCAAAAACTGCATTTGAATCGCCGGGCGCGGCAAAAGTTTGTGTAACAAACAACATCATGACAGCCGCAGCTGCCACTCGAATACGGGATGGGGAAAACAACATAACTATCCTTTTTGAGAACCTGCCGACATTTTCAGACGGCCTAAGCACTTGCAGAACAGACGCAAAGCTTTATTTATCATTCAGGCATAACTGTAACACACGCACCCTATTTTGTTGACACGGTAACCGTAAACCTTGTGTAATCCTCATCTGCATAAAACGATCAGCGCCAAAAATGAATACCGACCACCTTATCCATTTCCTAACTCAAGCTTCACGCTTCAGCAGCCGTATGCAAGCAGAGCGCAATCAATTAGTTACCACTAAAACGGTCAAAGAAGCAGCCGTTTTGGTCGGCATCGCCTTGCATGAAGGAGCGTGGCAAATTTTACTGACCAAAAGGGCCGAGACCTTAAGGCAACACACCGGACAAATCGCCTTTGCCGGCGGCCGCAAAGATGCCCAAGACGACAGCCTAACGGCAACGGCGTTAAGAGAAGCTTACGAAGAAACCGCCATTCCGATTGCCGCATGGCAGACTTTTGCGCCGCTACCCTTTTATGACACACCTTCCGGCTACCGTGTTACGCCTGTTCCGGCAATTTGCACCCAGCCCGTCAACCCCAAAGCAAATCCCGATGAAGTAGCAGAAATTTTTTATCTGCCTTTGGACTTCACCTTAAACCTGCAAAACTACTCATACCGTCATCTTCATCACAACAATCAAACCCTCGCCCTCCCCGCCCTGCCTTTCCGACACTACGACATCTGGGGGCTGACAGCAATCATCCTATATGGACTGGCAGAACGTTATCAGCAATATTGCCAAGCTTTTAAATAAGGCAAGGCCGTCTGAAAACCAATATTCAGACGGCCTTGTTTGATCAATCCTCTTTATGCAGCTTCTTCATAGCATTCGACAAATTCTCCAAACCATTTCATCTCATCGCGCAGGGCAACCACTTCGCCAATTACCATTAAAGCCGGACGTTCTGCTTCGGCAGCCAACAAGCCCAAATCTTTCAGACGGCCTGTCCGCACGGTTTGATGCGGTAAAGTCCCATTGGAAATCACGGCAACAGGTGTAGAAGGCTGCCTGCCATAAGCCATCAGCTTTTCCGCAATCTCAGCCGCTTTAAGCGTGCCCATATAGATTACCAACGTTTGGCGGCTTAAAGCCAAAGTCTGCCAATCGGGCTGACTGCCCTCGTGTTTGCTGTGGCCGGTTACAAATAAAGCACCTTGGGCACAATCGCGATGGGTTAACGGAATACCGGCATAAGCAGTAGCTCCAAGCGCGGCAGTAATACCCGGCACAATGCGGTAGGCAATCCCGGCCTGATGCAGGGTTTGCACTTCCTCCCCGCCGCGACCGAACACAAAAGGATCGCCGCCTTTCAACCTTACCACACGCTCGCCTTTTTGAGCGTGTTCAACCAATAGACGGTTGGTTTCTTCCTGCTGAACATGGTGCGCACCAGCACGTTTACCCACGCTGATTTTCACCGCATCTTTACGCACCATCGCCAAAATCTCATCCGACACCAAAGCATCGTAAAACACGGTATCCGCAGCCTGTATCGCCTGCAAAGCATGTATGGTCAGCAAGCCCGGATCTCCCGGCCCTGCGCCCACCAAAACCACTTCGCCGCCAAACGGCGTTTCCCGGTTTAACTGCGTGATCAATTCACGTTCTGCCGCCTCGATATTGTTTTGAGCCGCAAAAATACTGAAACGGCTGTCGAACAACTTTTCCCAAAAATAACGGCGTCGTTCGACATGATGAATAGTCTGTTTAACCTTTTCGCGCCATTTACCGGCAATACGCGCCATCGTGCCCGTATGCAGCGGAATCAATGTTTCAATAATCTGCCGCCATTTACGCGCCAATACAGGCGCAGTACCGCCGCTGGATATGGCTATCTTCAATGGCCCCCTATCCACCACGGCAGGCACGATAAACGAACACAAGTCCGCCGTATCCACCGTATTGCACAATTTCACCCGTCGTTCCGCCGCTTCAAAAACACGGCGGTTAAACATGCCATTATCCGTCGCCGCAATAACGAAATACACCTCGTCCAGCATGGCTTCTTCAAACAAGCCACCCAGCCAAACTATTTTCCCTTCAGCCGCCCATTGCTGAAACTGCGGATTCAAAGTTTCCGCAACAACACGCACGCGCGCTCCGGCAGACAACAGGCTTTCCGCCTTACGCTCGGCAACCTTACCCGCACCTGCCAGTAAAACAGGGCGGTTTTTCAAATCGGCAAACAACGGATAATGGCTCATAGTCGTGCTCTTACTTTATCAATGATTGTCCGCCGATATTAAAGGCCGTCTGAAAAAATAGGAAAGAATGGTTTCTGATTTTCTTATGGTGTTTGGTTATATACCTGCAAAAAACCGTCTTTTGAATAACAAAACATTCAGACAGCATTTTTAAATTTCAATCACAAACCGAATTATTTTAGATATTTGCTATCAAACGGGGAACTTATTTTCCGCTCTGCCTACTAAAAAGTCTTAACAATTATTCATATCAACAACTTAAGTGATATTGATTTATTAAGGTAATTTCAAAATATAATATTTAGAAGCGAATATACAGCATGACAACTGAAGCAAAAACAGCCCCTTTACCGACTATTCTCTTTAACAAGGTAGCCTATACCAACGGCGATGATGTTATTCTGAACATCTCCAATGCGACAGACAAAATCACCTCTGTCACCGTCAGCCATTTGGGTACGGAAATCCAAAAATTGGATCATCTGAACTCAACCTCCGTCAAACTCTCTTCCGATATTTTTTCACCCAATTCAGGCTACGTCGTCAAAGTAGAAACCGTTGACAACACCGGCAACCACACCAGCAAAACACTGGGATTGTCTGTCGAAGACGACTGGACTATTTTTCCCCGCTATGGCGTAGTGGCAGGATCTAACGATAATTCGGCAGAACGAAACAACGCCATGACCAATGACCAGCTCGAAGGCTATCAAAACAATATCGATCAGCTGGCACAAATGCACATCAACAATTATTTCTTCTATGATGTGTACGACACAACCTCCAATCCATTTCCAAATGTCAACAGCTTCAAGCAAGAATGGGCGACTTGGGCTGTCGACAACGGCCAACCCAACCCTCCCCAAATCGATACCCTGCTGATTAAAAACCTCGTGAACAAAATTCACGAAAAAGGCGGCAGTGCCATGCTCTACAATATGCTTAACGCCGCCTCCAATGACGAACTCGATAATCCGGCCATCAAAGAAATTTTAAATAATGTCAAACTCTACAATGCCCAAGAGCATTCCAACTTCGGCAAAGCCGGTGCAGAGACCAAAACATCCGTACAACAATTCGTCGATCCTGCCGACAAAAGCTGGCAAAACTATATCGTCAACACCATGATCAAAGCCCTGAAAACAGGCGGCTTTGACGGCTGGCAGGCCGATACCATGGGTGATAACCTCGTTTACAAAATACAAAATGGCCAAAAGACTGAAAACTTCAGAATGTCTGACGGTTATGACGATTTGTCAGCCGCGGCTGCGGAAAAGTTACACGATTACGGTCAAACTTATATGATCAACGACATCAGCACAGGCAGGGCCGATGTCTTATCCACCACCGGCATGGATGTTCCTTACTCAGAAATCTGGCCGCGCGATTTTAAAGATACAGCCGGAAATACCCATTATGAAAACCACAACTATGCCGAGCTTAAACGCTTGGTAGGCCGTCTGTACGATTACAATCACGTTTCCCCGATTATTGCCGCCTATACTCGAAAAGGTACCCACCCGGAAGATAATTCTTCCGAACTCAATCCGGACAACGAATTGCTGGTCGATGCCGTTATCGCAGCGAGTGGCGGCTACCACATGACTGTTGCCGCATTAAACAACCTCCCGGATAAAAACGCACATGGTTTTGGTATTTTGCAAGATCCATACTATCCCGCTCAGACGCTCAAAACCAACGAAACCCTGGCCAAATCAGAATTCAACTATCAACAATTCATTACCGCCTATGAGGAGCTGCTTCGCGGCGAAGGCTTGGTTGAACTCAAAGACAGTCATGCCTCCATCGTAGCATCCGACGGCTATGACATGACTTCCACTTCAGGCGAAGGAGGCAAAGTTTATACATGGACCAAGGCCACCGCAGACGGCGGCCGAGTTGTCCAATTAATCAATCTCGCAGGCCTCGACAAAGACACCAATTGGAACAGCTCCAACCACCACACGCTGAAACTCGACAACCCTAAAGTCAGAATCCCGTTTGATATGGAAATCAGCGCAGAACAGGCCGAGCAAGCCATCGTACAACTGGCTTCCCCCGACTCAGACGATATATCCATGCACACATTGGAATCTTCCGTCATCTATGAAAACGGCAAACCGGTGGCACTGGAAGTCACCGTCCCGAGCCTGGATGTCTGGGATATGCTTTATGTCAGCAATTTAGGGCAGGCAAGCGTCAGCCAAACCTTTGCCGACGGCAAAACCACATTCAACGGCACCCACGCCGACGACCATATCAAAGGTACTGAAAGCGAAGACATCATCTACGGCAACCGGGGTAATGATGAGATTCACGGCGGCAGCGGCAATGACAAATTGTCCGGCGGCACCGGCGACGATGTCATCAACGGCGATGCCGGCAGCGATATTCTCTACGGAGGCGGTGGCAATGACCATCTGAACGGCGGATTAGACAACGACACGCTGTATGGCGGCTCCGGTAACGATACTATGTTGGGCGAAGCAGGCAACGACATCCTTCACGGCGGCGCAGGCAACGACACACTGTTTGGTGGCTTAGGGGACGATATATTGCACGGCGAAGCCGGTAACGATACCTACGTATTCAATCGCGGCGAAGGCCATGACACCATTTTCGACCATCACAGCACAAACGCCATCCAATTCGGCGCTGGCATTTCCCTCTCGGATCTGTCGCTCGAAACGGTCAACGAAAAAGACGGCACGACTTGGAACATCACCATTCGTGGCGAAAACAATCACAACGACCTCATCACCATCGACCACCAATATGCCGACATCCATACCGACGTCCAAGGTCAAAAAATCCCCTCAGTCAGCGAATTCCGCTTTGACGAAGGTACGTTCAACATTGACCAGTTAATGCATATTTTAGGTTAACCATTAAAATATCGAGCATCCCAAAGCCGGACTTTCAAAAAGAGTCCGGCTTTTCTTGCCTGCAACGCCACTTCCATTTTTCAGACGGCCTTTGCCTGCGTATAATATCGTTTTGTCTACAATTTGAAATCCTAACCAATGACCGAATCCATCCGCCTGCCCGCTTCCACACTCAAGCCCTCCACCGTTGCCCTGCCCGGTTCCAAAAGCATCAGCAACCGCACGCTGCTCTTGGCAGCACTCTCCGACAACGTTTGCGAAATCCATTCTTTGCTCAAATCCGACGATACCGACCGAATGCTTGAAGCACTCGACAAACTCGGCGTGCAAATTGAATCTTTACCTGAAGGCCGTCTGAAAGTTCATGGTGCCGGCGGCCGCTTTCCCAACCAATCCTCCGATTTGTTTTTAGGCAATGCCGGTACGGCATTCCGCCCCTTGACTGCCGCACTTGCCGTTTTGGGCGGCGACTATCATCTGCATGGCGTACCGCGTATGCACGAACGCCCTATCGGCGATTTGGTCGACGCGTTGCGTATTGCCGGAGCGGACGTACAATATCTGGGCAATGAAAACTATCCGCCTCTTCAGATCGGCAAACGCCAAGACAACGGCGAGCGCGTTATTCCGATTAAAGGCAATGTTTCCAGCCAATTCCTGACCGCCCTGCTGATGGCTTTGCCCTTGACGGGACAAGCATTTGAAATCCACATGGTAGGCGAGTTGATTTCCAAACCTTATATCGACATCACGCTCAAGCTGATGGCGCAGTTCGGTGTGGACATCATCAATGAAGACTACCGTGTATTTAAAATCCCGGCCGGTGCCAAATATCATGCGCCCGAACATTTATATGTAGAAGGCGATGCCTCCAGCGCGTCTTATTTCTTGGGCGCAGGCCTGATTGCCGGTACACCCATCCGCGTAACCGGCATCGGCGCACACAGTATTCAAGGCGACGTTGCCTTTGCGCGTGAATTGGAAAAAATCGGCGCAGATGTCATTTGGGGCGAAAATTTTGTAGAAATTTCCCGTCCTGCCGAGCGCAAGATTCAGGCTTTTGATTTAGATGCCAACCATATTCCTGATGCGGCCATGACCTTGGCCATTGTTGCGCTGGCCACCAAACAACCCTGCACCCTGCGCAATATCGGCTCATGGCGCGTCAAAGAAACCGACCGTATCGCCGCCATGGCAACCGAACTGCGCAAACTGGGCGCAGACGTCATCGAAGAAGCCGAAGCCATCCATATTACGCCGCCCGAAACGCTTACCCCCGATGCCGTTATCGACACTTACGACGACCACCGCATGGCCATGTGTTTCTCGCTGGTTTCGCTTTTGGGCGTCCCCGTCATCATCAACGACCCGAAATGTACGCATAAAACTTTCCCCGACTATTTCCAAGTTTTTGCATCATTGACCAACTGATTGATTATTCAACATTTCAGACGGCCTGTTGCATACAAAAAACACAGGCCGTCTGAAAAATAAAAATAAAACTATACTTTTTCTTAATTTGTGCGATAATAGCTAAATAAATTCTTAGCGATTCATATTTCCTTTCGGAGAGAAAACATGTCAGACGAAAAAAGCAAAGCCTTAGCCGCAGCCCTTGCCCAAATCGAAAAAAACTTCGGCAAAGGCTCCATCATGAAAATGGACGGCAGCCAACAGGAAGAAAACCTTGATGTTATTTCCACCGGCTCCCTCGGCGTGGACTTAGCACTCGGCGTCGGCGGCCTGCCCCGCGGCCGCGTGGTTGAAATTTTCGGCCCGGAATCCTCCGGTAAAACTACACTCTGTCTCGAAGCCATTGCCCAATGCCAAAAAAATGGCGGCATCTGCGCATTCATCGATGCCGAGCATGCTTTTGACCCGATTTACGCCCGCAAACTCGGCGTAAAAGTTGAAGAACTCTATCTCTCCCAACCGGATACCGGCGAACAGGCATTGGAAATCTGTGATACCTTGGTACGCTCCGGCGGTATCGATATGGTCGTTGTCGACTCCGTAGCCGCACTTGTGCCTAAAGCCGAGATCGAAGGCGAAATGGGCGACAGCCACGTCGGCCTGCAAGCCCGCCTGATGAGCCAAGCCCTGCGCAAACTGACCGGCCACATCAAACGCACCAATACATTGGTTGTTTTCATTAACCAAATCCGTATGAAAATCGGCGTGATGTTCGGCAGCCCTGAAACCACAACCGGCGGTAACGCGCTCAAATTCTATGCCTCTGTCCGCCTCGACATCCGCCGTACCGGTCAGATTAAAAAAGGCGATGACGTGATTGGTAACGAAACCAAAGTCAAAGTCATCAAAAACAAAGTTGCCCCTCCGTTCCGTCAAGCCGAATTCGATATTCTTTACGGCGAAGGCATTAGCTGGGAAGGTGAATTGATCGACTTGGGCGTCAAACATGACATCGTTGAAAAATCCGGCGCATGGTACAGCTACAACGGCGCAAAAATCGGCCAAGGTAAAGACAATGTACGCGTTTGGCTGAAAGAAAACCCTGATATCGCCAACGAAATCGATGCCAAAATCCGTGCGGCAGTCGGTATCAATGTCGATATTACCGAAGGCAAATTGGACGACACCGACGGCGAACGTCCTGAGGAATAAGTCTGTCTGAAATTAAAGGTTAAAGACCAAATAAAAGGCCGTCTGAAATCCGACCATTAATCGGATTTCAGACGGCCTTTTATTCAATACTGCTTAAAGCCCCAATGCCTGAGCATGAAACTCAATATGCGAATCGATAAAGCTGGCAATAAAGAAATAGTCATGCCCATAGCCCGGGCGTACTTTATATTGGATATTGAAACCTTTTTCGCGTGCTGAGCGGACAAACCCTTCCAGTTGCAGGACTTCAGGATACAAAGCATCTTCACTGCCGACATCAATCAAAACAGGCAATTTATGCGAGGCCGTCTGAAGCAGCTCTGTACTGTCATAGCGTTTCCACGTTTCCACGTTTTGGCCCAAATAAGCCGAAAACGCCTGCCTGCCGCCTTCCGTATCGATAGGATGACATAAAGGCGCAAAGGCTGAAACCGCAGCATATCGGCCGGGATGCTTCAAAGCCAACTGCAGCGCACCATGCCCGCCCATGCTGAAACCTGCAATGCTGCGCTCTTGCGTTACCGGAAAATGATGCTCGATCAAATCAGGCAATTCTTGGCTGATATAGCTTTCCATTTGGTAATGCTGCGCCCAAGGTGCTTCAGTTGCATTGACATAAAATCCGGCGCCCTGTCCAAGATAATGTTCCTCACTGTCGGCAACATGCCGACCGCGTGGCGAGGTATCCGGGAAAACCACGATAATATTCCATTGCGCCGCAAAACGTTGGATCCCGCTTTGTTGAACCAATTCAGAACCATCACTATTTAAGCCGGAAAGAAAATATAAAACAGGCGCGGGATAGCCTTTTAAGACTTGTGGCGGCAGATAGACATCAAATACCATATCCGTCCGGCAGGTTTGAGAAAAATGGCGGTACCGTTCCTGATACCCGTTAAACATCTTTCTGCGTTCCAGCAAATGCAATTCTGAATTTTTCATTTTATTCCTTGTAAGGAAACAACAATGAGCAGAATGTTAGCGCAAAACCTGCTCATCGTGTTGTTGCCCCATCTTTTTAAGGCAACCCAATCTGCTTTAAACAAGGCTTGCCAATCATGCGAAATCATTACGCCGACAGCATTTAAAATCTATACACAATCTCTGTGGATAAATCTGTTGATAAGCTTTGGGTAATCGTAAAATTTTCTTTAGGAACAAACCAAGTCTTAAATTGACTAAAATTTAATCAAATAAAATATAATAAAATCAAGTGGTTATATTTATAAGATTTTACTATAATCATACAGTGAAAATTTATAGGTAAAACAAGGTTATGCGGCTTTGTGCATAAATTAGGGTTGACATCCCTAAAAATCACCCCGAATCAAAAGCTGCGTAAAACAACGGCCGATTTCATCAGATGCCATTCAAAAGACACGCGGCCATACATTTTGCGTTACAATACGCACTTATTTTTAAGAAAGAAAAATACGCCATGAAAGCCTCCCAGTTCTTCATTTCTACCCTTAAAGAAGCCCCTGCCGAAGCCGCACTTGCCAGCCACAAGCTGATGATTCGTGCCGGCTTGATCAAAGCCAACGCATCCGGTCTTTATACTTGGATGCCGATGGGTCTGCGCGTATTGCGCAAAGTTGAAAATATCGTGCGTGAAGAAATGGCCCGCGCAGGTAGCGTGGAGCTGCTGATGCCGGTGGTACAACCTGCCGAGCTGTGGCAGGAATCCGGCCGCTGGGAGTTTTACGGTAAAGAACTGCTGCGCCTGAAAGACCGTCATGACCGTGATTTCTGTATGGGTCCGACTTGTGAAGAAGTGATTGCCGACATCGTGCGCAAAGAAGTCAACAGCTACAAACAACTGCCGAAAAACTTTTATCACATCCAAACCAAATTCCGCGATGAAGTGCGTCCGCGCTTCGGTGTGATGCGCGCGCGCGAGTTCGTCATGAAAGACGCTTATTCCTTCCATGCCGACTATGCCTCGCTTCAGACGACCTATCAGGATATGTACGACGCTTACTGCCGTATCTTTACCCGTCTGGGCTTGGAATTCCGCCCCGTAGCCGCAGACACCGGCAGCATCGGTGGTACCGGCTCTCACGAATTCCAAGTATTGGCTGAAAGCGGCGAAGACGTTATCGCATACAGCGATACTTCCGATTACGCCGCCAATATCGAATTGGCACCCACCTTGCCGCTCAAAGGCGAACGCGCCGCTGCTCAGGCCGAGTTGACCAAAGTACATACACCAAATGTCAAAACCATTGAGTCTTTGGTTGAATTCCTCAATATTCCGGTTGAACAAACCCTCAAATCCATCGTGGTTGAAGGCGAAAACGAAGGCGAACTCGTCCTGCTGCTGTTGCGTGGCGACCATGAGTTTAACGACATCAAGGCGGAAAAACTGGCCGGCGTGAAATCGCCACTGACCATGGCAAGCCCTGCCGCGATTATTGAACAGTTCGGCGCCAACGGCGGCTCTCTCGGCCCTGTCAACTTCAAAGGCAAAGTCTATGCCGATTTCGCCACCGAAAAAGGCGCAGACTGGGTTATCGGCGCAAACGAAGACGACTACCACTATACCGGCTTCAACTTCGGCCGAGATGCTGCCGAGCCTGAATTTGTCGATTTACGCAATGTCATCGAAGGCGACATTAGCCCTGACGAACAAGGCCGTCTGAAACTGGCGCGCGGTATTGAAGTCGGCCACGTTTTCCAATTGCGCGACAAATATACCCAAGCCATGAATGTCAGCTTCTTGGACAATAACGGCAAATCCCAAATCATGGAAATGGGCTGCTACGGTATCGGTATTACCCGCGTTGTGGCCGCCGCCATCGAACAAAACAACGACGAAAAAGGCATTGTTTGGACCAAAGCAATGGCGCCGTTTGAAGTCGTTATCGTGCCGATGAACTACAAAAAATCAGACGCCGTGCGCGAAGCCGCCGACAAAATCTACGCCGAGCTTTTGGCTGCTGGTGCGGATGTTTTGTTGGATGACCGCGACGAACGTGCAGGCGTATTGCTGAATGACTCCGAGCTGTTGGGTATTCCTCACCGCATCGTGATCGGCGATCGCGCATTGAAAGAAGGCAATGTCGAATATGCCGAGCGCCGTAACAATCAGGCTCAAGCCGTTGCAGTATCAGAAGTTGTCGCCAAGGTTTTGGCCGCATTGAACGCTTAAATTTTTTTCAATAATGAAAAGGCCGTCTGAAACTGATTATTTCGTTTCAGACGGCCTTTTTCTGTTTTAATAAATAATGTTTTTTCCGTAGCTCTCTAATATTTCTTTGATTTTCAGAATGGTTTCTTTGGGCGGCGGATGTACGCCTTTTAATTTGTATTCGTCGCCGCACAAAGCCCATTTGTGTGCGCCCAATTCGTGATACGGCAAGAGCTCGACCATTTCGACATTATCCATATCACCGATAAACTCGCCCAATAAATGCGCTGACCGCTCATCATCGGTATAACCGGGAACAACCACATAACGCACACGCGTCGGCTGATTGCGTTCAGCAAGATAGCGCGCGAATTTCAGCGTTTTGGTATTTGGAATACCGACAAGCACTTTATGAATTTCAGGATCGATTTGTTTTAAGTCGAGCATGACCAAATTGGTATGATCGAGCAAATCATCCAAAATCGAATCATAGTGCAAAGCATAGCCATTGCTGTCTAGACAGGTATGGATATCGTGTTCCCGACAGGCCGTAAACCAATCGCATACAAACTCATATTGCAATAACGGCTCGCCGCCGGTTGCCGTTACGCCTCCGCCTGTCGCACGCAAATAATGACGATAGGTCATGACCTGCTTCATCACAGTTGCCACATCCAATTCCTGCGCCTGCTCAGTATGAAGATCCCATGTGTCACGATTATGGCAATACAGGCAACGCATCAGGCAGCCTTGCAAAAAGAGCACGTAGCGCAAACCCGGACCATCGACAGCACCGCAAGATTCAATCGAATGAATAATGCCTTTACCGTTATAGTGACGGTGGCCAAGGTCTTTCAGTGCCAGCTCGGGGGTAATGGCAAAAGTCGTGGACATAGTGTTCGGCTCAAAAATGTTTTTGCTTATATGGATTGTACGATAATAAAGGCCGTCTGAACATTTCAGACGGCCTCGGAGCTTTGTTTCAAAACAAACCAAATGCAAATTTAGCTTCCGGTTTGTTTCTCCACCCGGATTACATGGTTTCTGTGAATGTACGGGTAATCACGTCAAGCTGTTGTTCGCGGGTCAGCGAGTTGAAGCGAACCGCATAACCGGACACACGAATGGTCAACTGCGGATATTTCTCTGGATTGTGCATCGCATCTTCCAAAGTCTCGCGATTCAATACGTTGACGTTCAAGTGTTGGCCGCCTTCCAAAATACCGTCTTCATGGTGGAAATAACCGTCCATCAAACCGGCAAGGTTGCGTTCGCGAGAATACTCGTCTTTACCCAACGCGCCAGGAATAATGGAGAAGGTATAGGAAATACCGTCTTTGGCAAACTCAAATGGCAGTTTGGCTACGGAAGTCAATGAAGCGACTGCACCGTTGACGTCACGACCGTGCATTGGGTTTGCACCCGGACCAAACGGAGCGCCTGCACGGCGGCCGTCTGGAGTATTACCGGTTTTCTTACCGTAAACAACGTTGGAAGTAATGGTCAGTACGGACTGAGTCGGAGTGGCGTTGCGGTAAGTTTTGTGGGTTGCCACTTTTTTCATGAAGCGTTCAACCAAATCGCAAGCAATATCGTCAACGCGGTCGTCGTTGTTACCAAATTGTGGGTATTCGCCTTCGATTTCGAAGTCAACGGCAATGCCATTTTCGTCACGAATCGGTTTCACTTTGGCGTACTTAATGGCGGACAATGAGTCGGCAGCCACAGACAAACCGGCGATACCGCATGCCATCGTACGTTTCACATCACGGTCATGCAATGCCATCAATGCAGCTTCGTAGCTGTATTTGTCGTGCATGTAGTGAATAATGTTCAGCGCGGTAACGTATTGGGTTGCCAACCAATCCATGAATTTGTCCATGCGCTCAAAGACAGTGTCGTAGTCCAAAACTTCGTCCATAATCGGCTCGGTTTTCGGACCAACTTGCTCTTTAG
>NZ_JBQCWY010000032.1:0-16112 GCF_051956955.1 Neisseria sp. P0021.S005
AGCTATTCCCGCATATTGAAAAAGAACAATCAACAAGTAATCAGAATGGAGCGGGAAACGAGTCTCGAACTCGCGACCTCAACCTTGGCAAGGTTGCGCTCTACCAACTGAGCTATTCCCGCTCTGATAGTTTGTTGCTTCGTATATCGAAGAAGACGCAATTATTATGGATTTAATCGCGTGCGTCAAGTATTTTGTTTTTATTTTTTTTAAAAATTTATTTGAATTCTTTCCATGCCATTTTCAGGTAGTAGCACATGGACCAGATGGTCAATACAGATGCTATAAACATCAATATGTTACCAATGAGATAGAAAGGATCGTTATATTTGTCTGTGCCGATAAGCAAAAGGAAGATGGCGATCATTTGGGCGGTGGTTTTGAATTTGCCGATAGTGGCCACTGCAACGCTGCCGCGTTTGCCCATTTGTGCCATCCATTCGCGCAAGGCGGAAATGGTGATTTCCCGGCCGATAATAATCATGGCGAAGATGGCGTATGTTCTGCCAAGGCTGACGAGCAGGAGCAGGGCAACGGCAACCATGAGCTTGTCGGCAACGGGGTCGAGGAATGCACCGAAGTCGGAGGTTTGTTTCCAGCGGCGTGCTAAAAAGCCGTCGAACCAGTCTGTAATAGCTGCAAGTGCAAAGATGATAGCGGCTGTCCAGTTGACGGTTTGTGGTTGAATCCATGTGTTCGGTAAATAGAATAGGATGGTGAACACGGGGATTAATAGGACGCGCATCCAGGTAAGTAAAATAGGTATGTTCCAAGGCATGGTTTGGGATCTTTTGGATGATGTGTCGGGTTGTTCATTATAGCTTATTTGTTCACTCTGCTTTTTGAAGTGTTGTTTTTTTGCCGACAAGTATCTTGGGCATAGATTTTTGTCGTGTGGGTTGTGAAGAAAATCTGCTAAGGCCGTCTGAAAAATAGGCTGTTGCGGGGTGTAAATGTTTTTGGGTAGAAAAGTAGCTGCGAAATAGTGAGCAATAAGGTCTGCCTGCTGTTCGATATTTAATTGGTTGATGTGGGGTAAGGGGATAGGGTAGGCGTAAGCTTTGCGTTTTCTGTATCCGCCTTTGAGCATGATGAATAGGCCGGAAAGCCAAACTTTGTGACCGCGCTGGTGTTGCCAGACATGTGTCAGCTCATGAATCAGCCAGATTTTGTAGGCGATGCCGGCTTGAGTGAAATCATCAGGGCAGTGTTTACGAGGAAAGTATATGTTTCCATTGGGCGCAATGGCGGTATTGGCGTTGGGTATAAGTGGAATGCCGCGATATATTTTGATGTGGTGGAAGTCTATGCTGTCCGCAAAAACTTGTTTTGCCATACGGACTTCATTTTCGGTCAGTCTGCGCCAATCGGAAAAAATCATATTTGGAAGGGAATATAAGAGGGTATGAAGATTTCAGGCCGTCTGAAAGGTTTCAGACGGCCTGGGTCGGGATTTATTGTTCTGTTGAAGCGGCTTGTTTGCCGTTGTCGAACAATTTGTCCATAGGCGTCAGATTGACTGCATTGCCTTGGCTGACTATCCATTTGTTTTCAACACGCCATACGCCTGAGGCATCTTCAACGCGTAAGTACCAATGATTGGTTGGGCGTAAAGGTTTAAAGACGGCTTCGTATTCCATGCGGCCGTTTTGTGGTTCGGCTGTTACGGCGCGCAGCTTGACGGTTTGGTCATCGGCTTTGCGCGTCGGGTGCATCAACAATAGGTTTAATGGCTGTTTGGTATCGAATTGTCCGCTGACGAATACTTTGGCGGCATTCATATCCGGACTGATTAAGACCTGCACTTGAATTTGCCGTTTAACGGCTTCTTCATCACGGTGAAGTTGGATTTCGATGTGTTTGCCGTCTTTGTAGTAATCGTCAGACACCAAGTCTGTCGTGTGTTCTTTTGCGACGAAGAACATGGAAACGCTGGCGATAACGACGAAGATGGGGCCTGCCATCAGCACCCAGGGCCAAATATGTTTGTACCAAGGTTTGATTTTGGGTTGTGGGGACACCGTTTATTCTCCGATAAAGGTTGCTTTTTCTTCTAAAGTAGTCGGTTTGGAGTCGGCAGAGCCGGTCTCGCGATAGATAAAGGTAAATTCAATCGGATGGCTGCCTTTGTCGGCGTATTCGGGAATGGTAGATACCTGTACTGGGATGGTAACGGTTTCCCGCGGCGCAATTTTAATACCGTTTTCAGGCAGGCCGGTCAGCGCGATTTCGTCAAAGCCTTTGACGGTTGCGGTCATCAGTTGTTCGTTTTCACTATTGTTGATAATACGCAGGTTATAGGCATTTTCCAACCAGCCTTGGCTGTTTTCGCGAACCATGACACCACGGTCTTTCAGGATATCGACTTCGACCATTTTTCGGGTGGAAATGCCGACCAGGAAGGCGATGATGACCACCAGGAGTACTGCGCCATAACCAGCTACGCGCGGACGTTTCAAGCGTTTTTTGATGTCGCTTTCAGGGTATTCGTGTTCCAACGCGCCTTCGGTTGTATAACGGATCAAGCCGCGCTCGTAGCCCATTTTGTCCATGATTTCGTCGCAGGCATCGATACACGCCGCGCAGCCGATACATTGGTATTGCAAACCGTCGCGGATGTCGATACCGACGGGGCAGACTTGCACGCACATGGTGCAGTTGATGCAGTCGCCCAAGCCGCTGTCTTCTTTGTTGGCGGTTTTCTTGCGTGCGCCGCGCGGTTCGCCGCGTTCGGTATCGTAAGAAATAATCAGCGTGTCTTTGTCAAACATTGCACTTTGGAAACGTGCATACGGACACATATGCAGACACACTTTTTCGCGCATGATGTGGGCGAAGAAGAAAGTCATGAATCCGTAAAATGCTGCGGCAAACATTGCGCCGCCGCCTGCTGCTCCGGTGAATAAATCGGGAACAAATTGGCGGATCGGGATAAACCAGCCTGCAAAAGTGATACCTGTCCATGCGCAGACAAGGAAAATCAGCAGGTATTTGGTGGCCTTAATGCGAATTTTAGTAAAGTTCCAAGGCGATTTTTCCAGTTTTAGGCGTTTGTTTCTATCGCCTTCGACCAAGTTGTCAATCCACAGCATAATTTCGGTGTAAACCGTTTGCGGGCATGAATAGCCGCACCACAAACGACCGGCAATGGTTGTCCACCAAAACAATCCGAATGCGCAAATCATCAGCAGTAAGGCAAGGTAAATCAAATCGCCCATACCCAGCGACAGTCCGAAAATGAAGAAATGACGGTCAGGGATATTGAATAAAACCGCCTGACGGCCGCTCCAGTTGAACCATGGAATAACGTAAAATACAAACTGGGTCGCCAATACTGCGGCGATACGCAGTTTGGCAAAGCGTCCTTCCGCCTTTTTAGGATGGATGCGTTCGCCTTCAGGATGGATTTGAATCACGCTGGATTTAGGTTTGGAAGGTTTGGGCGGAGTGGCTTTTGCTGTTTTTTCTGTTGAGGGTGTGGTATTTTCAGCTTGGTTTTCTGGTGACATTTCAGTGTTCCTTGATGAAGTGCACACAAGCCTGTTGTCATGGTAGTAGTTTGATGTGGATATTTTCAGACGGCCTTTCGCGTGCATACAAATCATAACATTTGACTCTATTCAAAGCAAAAGAGGGACTTCGTATTAACGATGGATTCCTTGCGGCCGTTTGATGTAGGGCCGTCTGAAAAGGGCAGTATTCAAAGGTTTATGGTTCGGCATGTGTGCAAACTTATAGTGATTTGCTATTTACACGATAAAAATATATAAAGCACTGTTTCAAAACGAAATAACAGTTAATATCATCTGTCCCGTCCGTTTCGGGTAACCGAGTGGAAACAGGCCGTCTGACAAAGCGAATATCAAAAGCTATCCTTGAAAGCACGGCTGATTCAGGCGATAATCGGTACACCTTTTTTCATATTTCCAATCTTGTCCAAGGAAGGTCAAACCATGTCTCAACTGGCAAACGCAATCCGTTTCCTCTCAGTCGATGCCGTACAAAAAGCCAACTCAGGCCACCCGGGTGCGCCTATGGGTATGGCGGAAATGGCAGAAGTGTTGTGGACGAAGTTCCTCAATCATAATCCGGCCAACCCGAAATTCTACAACCGCGACCGTTTTGTCCTCTCCAATGGTCATGCTTCCATGATTCTTTACAGCCTGTTGCACCTGACCGGCTACAACGTTTCTATTGATGATCTGAAAAATTTCCGCCAACTGCACAGTAAAACCCCCGGCCATCCTGAATATGGCTACACCGACGGCGTGGAAACCACGACCGGTCCATTGGGACAAGGTATTGCCAACGCAGTGGGCATGGCTTTAGCCGAAAAAATCTTGGCTGCCGAATTTAATAAAGACGGTTTGAACATCGTTGACCACCACACCTACGTCTTCATGGGCGACGGTTGTATGATGGAAGGCGTATCGCACGAAGCCTGCTCGCTTGCCGGCACTTTAGGTTTGGGCAAACTGATTGTTTTATATGATGACAACAATATTTCCATTGACGGTAAAGTGGACGGTTGGTTTACCGAAAACATCCCGCAACGTTTTGAAAGCTACGGCTGGCAGGTGATTCCAAATGTAAACGGTCATGATACCGATGCCATTCAGACGGCCATTGAAGCCGCCCGCGCCGAAACCGGCAAACCTTCCCTGATTTGCTGCAAAACCTTAATCGGTAAAGGCAGTGCTAACAAAGAAGGCAGCCACAAAACCCACGGTGCGCCTTTGGGTGCGGACGAGATCGAAGCCACGCGCAAACATTTGGGTTGGGCTTATCCTGCGTTTGAAATCCCTCAAGAGATCTATGCTGCATGGGATGCAAAAGAAAAAGGCGCGAAACTTGAGGCCGAATGGAACGAACTCTTCGCTCAATATCAAGCCAAATATCCTGCCGAAGCCGCAGAATTTGTGCGTCGCATGGATAAAAAACTGCCTGAAAACTTCGATGCTTACGTTCAAGCCGCATTGAAAGAAGTGTGCGCCAAAGCAGAAACCATCGCCACCCGTAAAGCCAGCCAAAACAGCATCGAAATCTTGGCAAAAGAGCTGCCTGAATTGGTGGGCGGTTCTGCAGACTTGACCCCGTCCAACCTGACTGACTGGTCAAACAGCGTTTCCGTTACCCGCGAACACGGCGGCAACTATATTCACTACGGCGTTCGCGAGTTCGGCATGGGCGCAATCATGAACGGCCTTACCCTGCATGGCGGTGTTAAACCATTCGGCGCGACTTTCCTGATGTTCAGCGAATACGAGCGTAATGCTTTGCGTATGGCGTCGCTGATGAAAATCAACCCTGTATTTGTGTTCACTCACGATTCCATTGGTTTGGGCGAAGATGGTCCTACCCACCAACCTATCGAGCAAACTGCCACTCTGCGCCTAATTCCAAATATGGATGTATGGCGTCCATGCGATACCGTTGAATCTTTGGTGGCGTGGGCTGAAGCCGTTAAAGCTGCCGATCATCCGTCCAGCTTGATTTTCAGCCGTCAAAACCTGAAATTCCAAGCGCGTGATGAACAACAGCTGAACGACATCAAACGCGGTGGCTACGTCATCAGTGAAGCTCAAGGCAATGCACAAGCTGTTGTAATTGCTACCGGTTCTGAAGTTGAATTGGCTCTGGAAGCGCAAAAAGTATTGGCAGAACAAGGTATTGCCGTACGCGTTGTTTCCATGCCTTCTACCAATGTATTCGACCGTCAAGATGCCGCCTATAAAGCCGCTGTTCTGCCGGAAGGTTTGCCACGCGTAGCCATAGAAGCCGGACATGCCGACGGTTGGTATAAATACGTCGGTTTGAACGGCGCCGTGGTCGGTATCAACCGCTTCGGCGAGTCTGCACCTGCTGATTTGCTGTTCAAAGAATTCGGCTTTACCGTAGACAATGTGGTTGCCACTGTTAAATCTGTTTTGTAAATCAGATTTTTGATTGGGATAAAAAGGCCGTCTGAAATTTCAGACGGCCTTTTATTTTTCAGTCGGTTAAACAGTTTCTGTTTCAGGTTTGACCTTGCTTTTCTTAAACTTCAACACGGCTTTTTCTTTTGCTGCATCCCAGTCTATCAGCACAAAGCCACCTTCGGTGAGTTTGCCGAACAGAAGTTCGTCGGCGAGCGGTTTGCGGATTTTTTCCTGGATCAGGCGGTTCATCGGGCGTGCGCCCATTTGCGGGTCGAAACCTTTTTCCGCCAGATATTTGCGCAATGCCGGTGTGAATTCGGCTTCGACTTTTTTGTCGAGGAGCTGGTGTTCGAGCTGGAGCAGGAATTTGTCCACGACTTTGACGATAATGGGTTCGGACAAGGGCGCAAATGGGATAATCGCGTCCAAGCGGTTGCGGAACTCGGGCGTGAAGAGTTTGTTGATTGCCTGCATTTCGTCGCCGCGCTCGCGTTTGGCGGTAAAGCCGAGGTTGGGTCGGCTGAGGCTTTCCGCGCCTGCGTTGGTGGTCATAATCAGGATGACGTTGCGGAAGTCGGCACTCTTGCCGTTGTTGTCGGTCAGTTTGCCTGCGTCCATGACTTGCAGGAGGACGTTGAAAATGTCGGGGTGGGCTTTTTCGATTTCGTCCAAGAGCAACACGCAATGCGGCTGCTTGTTGACGGCTTCGGTCAAAAGGCCGCCTTGTTCAAAGCCGACGTAGCCTGGTGGTGCGCCGATGAGGCGCGATACGGCGTGGCGTTCCATGTATTCGGACATATCAAAGCGTTGCAGCGGTACGCCCATCGAGTAGGCAAGCTGTTTGGCGACTTCGGTTTTGCCGACGCCGGTTGGGCCGGAGAAGAGGAAACTGCCTATCGGTTTGTCGGGCAGGGCGAGGCCAGAGCGCGACATTTTGACGGCGGCAACCAGCGCGTCAATGGCGTTTTCCTGACCGTAAACCATGTTTTTCAAATCACGGCCGAGGAATTGCAACACTTGTTTGTCGTCGTGCGACACGGTTTTTTCGGGAATCCGCGCAACTTTGGCGATGACGGTTTCGATTTGCGCTTTGCCGATGACTTTTTTCTGTTTGGATTTGGGCAAAATCCGTTGCGCCGCGCCTGCTTCATCCATTACGTCGATGGCTTTGTCGGGCAGGAAACGTTCGTTGATGTAGCGGGCGGAAAGTTCGGCTGCGGCTTCAAGTGCGCCTTGCGTATAGCGGACTTGGTGGAAATCTTCAAACATCGGTTTCAAGCCGCGCAGGATTTGTACGGTTTCGGAAATGGTAGGCTCGACCACGTCAATTTTTTGGAAACGGCGGCTTAAGGCGTGGTCTTTGTCGAAAATGGTACGGTATTCGTCATAAGTGGTCGCACCGATGCAGCGCAGCGAGCCTTTTGCCAGCGCAGGTTTGAGCAGGTTAGACGCATCCATTGTGCCACCGCTGGTGCTGCCCGCGCCGATGATGGTGTGGATTTCGTCGATGAATAAAATGGCGTGCGGGATTTTTTCGAGCTGTTTCAAGACGGATTTGACCCGTGCTTCAAAGTCGCCGCGGTATTTCGTGCCCGCCAAAAGCGAACCCATATCCAGTGCGTATACTTCGGCTTCTTTCAGCACGTCGGGAATATCGCCGTTGACGATTTGGTGTGCTAAGCCTTCCGCCAGCGCGGTTTTGCCCACACCAGCCTCGCCGACCAAAAGCGGATTGTTTTTGCGGCGGCGGCACAGGATTTGTACCAGCCTTTCCATTTCGTGTTTGCGACCAATCAAAGGGTCGATACGGCCGGCTTTGACTTCGGCGTTGAGGTTGACGGTGTAGTCGGAAAGAGAGCCGGTTTTCTGTTCCGCTTCTTCGCCCTCGCGTCCCAGGCCGTCTGAATCATTGCAGTCTTCGTCATCAGGCGAGCCATGGGCAATGCAACGCAAGACTTCAAAGCGTGTAATGGATTGCAATTTGAGGAAATAAACGGCATGGCTTTCAGATTCGCTCATCATGGCAACCAAAATATCCAAAGGCTCTACTGCGGCTTTGCCGGCAGACTGGGTATGCACCATTGCCCGTTGGATGACGCGTTGGAAGCCCAATGTCGGCTGGGTTTCGACCGTATCCAGAAGATGATCGGGAATTTGCGGTGTATTTTCTGCAACGCTGGCCGCAAGCTGCTCGGACAGGACTTTCAAATCCGCACCACACAGTTTCAAGACGTTCGGCACAGCCGCATCTTCTTCTATCAACACCAAAAGCAGGTGTTCCAAGCTGATAAACTCATAACGGGCGTTGCGTGCTTCACGGTAGAGCAGTTGCAGGATGTGTTCCAATTCGGGTGAAAGCATGATTTAAACCTCTTCGACTATACATTTGAGCGGATGCCCTTCAGCTTTGGCACGTTCCATGACCTGATGTTGCTTGGTCTGCGCAATATCGCGCGTGTAGGTGCCGCACAGGCCTTTGCCTTCGTGGTGCACCAGCAACATGACGGCCACTGCCTGTTCCTGTGTAAGCATAAAGACTTCGGTCAGGATTTCGACGACAAATTCCATGGTGGTGTAATCGTCGTTCAATAAAAATACGCCGTAACGTTTCGGCGGCTGTGTGTTGATATCGCTGAGCAGGGTATCGGATTGGTGGTCGGTATTCGGATGGTTCATAAGCTTAGGTTTCAGTTTTCAGACGGCCTGTTTTAGAGTGTAAACAGTTTTCTGTTGTATTTCGGCAATTTTTTTCTATTTTCCCACTTTTTTGAAAACATAGCTTGACGTTTTGTCTTAACAAATGTAAAAAGACGGTTAAGCAGAAGTTGGCACTCGACCGCGTATGTGATACGTGGGAGAAACGCTGAACGTTTTAGTTTGCTGTATGCCTTGTTTTGCTGATTTTGTTAATTTTTAAGTATAGGAAGTTTCTAATGGCAACCGGTATCGTAAAATGGTTTAACGACGCTAAAGGTTTTGGTTTCATCACTCCTGATGAAGGTGGCGAAGATTTGTTCGCTCACTTCTCAGCGATCAACATGGATGGTTTCAAAACCCTGAAAGAAGGTCAACGCGTATCTTTCGACGTAACCACCGGCCCTAAAGGCAAACAAGCTGCTAACATTCAAGCTGCTTAATCAAATGCGCGGCGTAAGCCGTAAAATCATGGCGGGGTTTCCCGCCATTTTTTATGGGCGTTCGAGTTAAAAATTATGAATCAAAATTCATCTTATCAAAATGCTTTAAACCAGTTAGACGAGCTTATCCGTCATTTTCGTAGCGAAGGCGAGGTCAGCTGCGCCGTTGCCGAGCGTGAAGACCAAATCTTGATCCGCCTTGCCGATTTGAAACTGGATTTGCGCCCTGAAGATGAAAAAGCGATTGCTGATATCGACCGTTTTTACCGCCGCCATGTTTTAAGCGAATAAACGTTTCAAAACCGTTTGCCGTTTTATTTTTTAAGCATGCCTGATAAAATAGGCCGTCTGAAAAGTTTGTAAAGAATCAGCACAATGAGTATTGCCAATAATAAAAAAGCCTTTCACGATTTCTTTATCGAAGACCAAATCGAAGCCGGTATAGTATTGGAGGGATGGGAAGTCAAAGCCATCCGCGCTGCACGCGTGCAATTAAAAGAAAGCTATATCTACTGGAAAAAAGACGCATTCTATTTGGTGGGCTGCCACATTACCGCATTGCCCACTGCCTCGACACACGTCAAACCCGACCCTGTCCGTCCGCGTAAGTTGTTGTTGAAACAATCGGAAATCAACAAGTTAATCGGTAAAACCGAACGTGCCGGTTATACGATTGTGCCCTTAAACCTGCATTACACACGTGGTAGAATCAAAGTGGAAATCGGTTTGGCCAAGGGTAAGAAACAGCATGACAAACGCCAAAGCCTGAAAGAAGCGGATTGGAAGCGTGAGAAACAACGTTTGATGAAAAACGTACGTTGATTTTTTCAGACGGCCTTTTTGTAAAGGCCGTCTGAATATTTATTGTTTGAAAATTTTAAAAAGGAAAACAGATGAAAACCATGATTTTAGCAGCGGCTTCAGCCGTATTGTTGCTGGGCGCGTGTTCTACTACGGAACAAAGAGTATTGAAACCTGAAGAGCTGACCAGCATCAAACATGTCTGCATCATTCAGAATGCAAAAGTGCGTCCGCATGATTTGGACAAGGCTTTGTCCAAAGCTTTGGCAAAACGCGGCATTGGCAGCACGATTGTAACCGCAGACAACCGTGGCAAACTGTATGATTCTTCTTGCCCGTATAATCTGCGTTACAAAACCAAAGGCAATGACGAAATCTTGCGTAAAGGCGTATTTGTGTTGCGAAGCACGAAGTATGCGGTTTCTACTGTCAGCTACTCTTTAAATGATGAAAACCACTTCCGAACCAACCCTGATTTGGTGAAACAGGCTGAAGGCGTTGTGGCCAAATTGTTGGAAAAAAACAGCAAATAAAAGCCAGAATAAAAAACCGGCTTGCCGTGATATGGAGAATATCGGGCAAGCCGGTTTTATTTTCAGACGGCCTTAAATGGATTTGATTTTTTCCCAAAGGGTTTTGACTGTACCTTGATAGTAGGTTTCGGAAGTGCAATAGACTGTTTCTAAAGCACATTGTCCTTGTGAGCCGTATTTTTTGATACATTGGTTCAAGGCAATTTGATGCACAGTTTTGAAACGTGGGGAGGTAATGGCTACCACGTTTTGAGCAGTCAATTTGCCCATGGCTTTAGGATAGGCAACAGCGATACAGGTGTTGTGCAGAGGGACAACCGTTTTGCAGCCTGTTGCTTGGCCTGCACCGATGCCGGCTAAGGCATCTTGGCCTTTGCAGAATGTTTCGAGTTCGGCTGTCGCATCCAGTTGGGTGGCATTTTCTTTGGTGGTTTTGATTTGCAGCGCTTCATCGCTGTTGGCTGGGTTTTGCCACATGGCCAGGTAGCCGTAAGTATCGGCAGCCAGGGCGGCAGGAGTCAGTGCGCAAAGGATAAGTGTCATTAGTGTTTTTTTCATGTTCGTTCCCTGTTTGTTGGGTATTTGTCGTTATTATAAAGCAAAAGTACTTATTTGATATAAATTTGCTTTTAAAATGAATATTTAGTGTGGCAGATAGATTATAGGCCGTCTGAAATTTCAGACGGCCTTTTGATTATGTTTTAAAGAATAGGGCGTAGCTTAGAGGTTTATACACCGTGGCGGTCGAGCCAACGTTCGGCATCAAGCGCGGCTTGGCAGCCGGAAGCGGCGCTGGTGATGGCTTGACGGTAGGTATGGTCTTTGACGTCGCCTGCTGCCCATACGCCTTCGATATTGGTGGCGCCGACATTGTCGCCGGTACCGCCTTTGGTTTTCAAATAGCCGGTTTCGTCCATATCAAGTTGGCCTTTGAAGATGTCGGTGTTGGGTTTGTGGCCGATGGCGATGAAGACGCCTTTTACAGCGATTTCTTCAGTACTGCCGTCATTGTGTTTCAGGCGTGCACCGGTAACGCCGCTTTCGTCGCCCAAGATTTCATCAACCGAGCTGTTGAGCTTGAGGATGATTTTACCTTCTTCAACCCGTTGCATCAGTTTGTCCACCATGATTTTTTCGGCGCGGAAGCTGTCGCGGCGGTGAATCAGGGTAACGGTGTTGGCGATATTGGCAAGGTAGAGGGCTTCTTCTACAGCGGTATTGCCACCGCCGACTACGGCAACATCTTGTTTTTTATAGAAGAAGCCGTCGCAAGTTGCGCAGGCGGAAACGCCTTTGCCGGCAAAGGTTTCTTCGCTTGGCAAACCTAAATATTTGGCGGATGCGCCGGTGGCAACGATGAGTGCATCGCAGGTGTATTCGCCCATATCGCCTTTGAGGGTAAACGGACGGTTTTGCAAATCAACGGTGTGGATTTGGTCAAAAATCATTTCAGTGCCGAAGCGTTCGGCATGAGCTTGGAAACGGGCCATCAGTTCCGGACCTTGTACGCCTTCTGCGTCGGCAGGCCAGTTGTCCACTTCGGTGGTGGTCATCAGTTGTCCGCCTTGCTCAACGCCGGTAATGATCACAGGGTTGAGGTTGGCACGGGCGGCATAGACGGCGGCAGTATAGCCGGCAGGGCCGGAGCCGAGGATGATGAGTTTGTGATGGTTGCTCATGATGGTTTCCTTGCTGATAAATGTTTGAATTTTGTCGTGTCTACGCTTTCAGACGGCCTAAATTCTACTTGAATCTGCCGCCGTCTGAAATATGTTTGTCGTTTGGGTTTAGTGGCTGTCTTTCCACTGGTAGTATTTGGAACCGAGGTAGGAGCCGAGTTTGCGCAGGAACGGCTGGGTGATGATATTGCTGTGGCGCAGCTGCTCGAAAGGTTTCAGACGGCCGTCATCACCCATGATGGCTTCGGCAATCGCCAAACCGGCAATGCCGGTAATTGCCATGCCGTGTCCGGAATAGCCTTGAGCATAGAAAACGGTAGGGGCGAGGCGGCCGAAATGTGGAGCGAGGTTGCGCGTGATGTCGCATTCGCCGCCCCAGGAATGCTCGATTCTGACATCGGCAAGTTGCGGGAAAACTTTCAGCATGTCTTGGCGGACGAGTTCGGTCATGCGGTCTGGATCGTCGATAAATTCGTTGTCTTTGCCGCCGAAGAGCAGGCGGCCGTCGGCGCTGAGACGGTAGTAGTCGAGGACGTGGCGGTTGTCGCAGATGGCCATATTGTTGCGGATCAGGTCTTTGGCACGCTCGCCCAGAGGCTCGGTGGCGATGATAAAGGTGCTGACGGCAATGGCTTTTTGTTCCAATACTTTGAATTTCGGGTGCAAACCGGCATAAGTATTGACGGCATAAACGAGGTTTTTGCACTCAACGCTGCCATTAGGCGTGTGTACCAGCCAACCGTTATCGCATGGCTCGATACGCGTCATCGGGGATTGCTCAAAAAGTTGTGCGCCTGCATCGGCTGCCGCTTTGGCAATGCCTAGGGTGTAATTGAGCGGGTGCAAGTGGCCGGATAAAGGATCAAATTGCGCGCCTTGATACATATCGCTGGCAAGTTGTTGCTTCAGCGTGGCTTTATCCCAAAGCTGGTAATGGCTTGCGCCATAATGTTTTTGGGCGTGTTCGTGCCATTGTTGCAATTCTTCCCAATGCTGAGGACGGACGGCGACGGTCGCGTAGCCGCGTTGCCAATCGCATTGGATATTGTGTTTTTGAATGCGCGAGTCAACCAGTTCAACGGCTTGCAGGGATTGCTGCCAGAACCATTGGGCCTGTTCTAAGCCGACTTGTTTTTCGATCTCTTCCATGCCGCAGGCAAAATCGCTGATGACTTGTCCGCCGCTGCGGCCTGATGCGCCGAAACCGATACGTGCGGCTTCGAGCACGATGACTTCATGGCCGTTTTCGGTAAGCGGTAGGGCGGTGCATAAACCGGTCAAGCCGCCACCGATAACGCAGGTTTCAGTTTTCAGACGGCCTTCGAGCGTCGGATAAGACGGATGGGGATTGGCTGTGCTGACATAGTAGGAAGGAAGGTATTCTTTGAAGCTGGGATTGATCATGATTTGGGCTTTAGGTTGGTTTTAACTTCATTGAAAACAGGTTTTCAGACGGCCTGGAATATGGGCTTAAGTTTAGGCCGTCTGAAAGGATAAAATGCGGTTAATAAAACAGGCTGTTCCGACGCTTTATCGGACAGCCTGTCTGCATATTAGGCGGCTTTCTCGGCTGCCAGTTTTTCTTGGCGGTAGGCTTCGGCAGCCTCACGTTCCCGTTTGGTTGCCTGACGCATCATCCAGTAGTTGACGACAATCACCAGCGTACCGATGATACCGATCAGGATGGTTGCCAAAACGTTCATCTGAGGGTCAAGGCCGAGTTTGATTTTGGAGAAAATCACTTGCGGCAATGTCGATGAACCCGGGCCTGACAGGAAGGAGGTAATCACCAAATCGTCCAAAGACAGGGTAATGCCCAAGAGGAAGCCAGAAGCAATCGCAGGGGCAATCAACGGCAGGGTAATCACGAAGAAAATTTTCAGCGGACGGGCGCCCAAGTCCATAGCGGCTTCTTCCAAGGATTGATCCAATTCCACCAAGCGCGAGCGGATGACGACGGTAATGTACGCCATGCAAAGCGTGGTGTGGCCGAGGAAGATGGTGAAGAAACCGCGATCGAAGTAGAGCGATTGCAGCAATTCACTGCCTTGCAGGAACATTTGCACCTGAATAATCAGCAACAGCATGGACAAACCGGTAATCACATCAGGCATCACCATAGGCGCGGAAATCATACCGGCAAACAGGGTGCTGCCACGGAAGCGTTTAATCCGCGCCATGGCGTAGCCTGCCAATGTGCCGAGTGCCACGGCGGCAAGCGAGGAAATGATAGCGATACGCAATGATAGCCAGGCCGCTTCCAAGATTGTGTCGTTTTCCATTAATGCGCCGTACCATTTGATTGAGAAACCGCCCCAAACGGTAACCAGCTTGGATTCATTGAAAGAATAGATGACCAAAACCACCAGCGGAATATAGAGGAATGCCAGCGAGAGCAGGAGCATCAGTTTCAAGAACCAGGATAATTTGGTTTTTTGCATTATTTGCCTCCTTCTTCCAATTCGCGGTTTTCATAGTGTTGGAACAGGGCAATCGGTACAACCAACAGGGCAACCATGACGACGGCGACGGCAGAAGCCAGCGGCCAGTTGTTTTGGTCGAAGAATGCCTGCCACAATACTTTACCGATCATCAGGTTTTCAGAACCACCCACCAATTCAGGAATCACAAATTCACCGACGGCCGGAACGAAGACCAGCATAGAGCCTGCGATGATGCCGGTTTTGGATAAAGGCAGGGTAATGGTAAAGAAGGATTTGATCGGACCTGCGCCCAAGTCAGAAGCGGCTTCGAGCAGACGGTTGTCCAGTTTTACCAGTTGTGTGTACAGCGGCAAAATCATAAACGGCAGATAGGCGTAAACCATCACCAAATTCAGCGAAAAAGCATTGTAGAACAAGTCTAAAGGCTCGCTGATGATTCCGTATTTGATTAAGAAATTGTTGATGATGCCGTTGTGACCCAATAAGCCCATCCATGCGTAAACACGCAGCAGGAAAGAGGTCCAGAAAGGCAGCATGATTGCCAACAGCAGGCCGTTGCGCGCAGCCGGATTCGCGCGTGAAATGGCATAAGCGGTGGGATAACCGATCAACAGGCAGATGATGGTCGTCGTCAGCGCAGTCTTAATCGAAGACCAGTAGGTCATCAGATAGATATTGCTGTTTTCACTGTCGCCAAACGGATTGAGCGTATTCCAAAAGTTTTGGAAAATGTCGGCGTAGTTCTGATAGCTGATGGCAATGTTCAGACGGCCTAAGTCTTCATCAATCGTTGTCAGCGGCGTAAATGGCGGAATGGCAATTTCTTGTTCGGCAAAGCTGATTTTCAATACGATGGCGAACGGAATCAGAAACAGAATCAAAAGCCAAATATACGGCACGGCAATCACTGCACGCTGGCCGGGGCGGCGGAACAGTTTGTTTTTCAGTTTTTTAAGGTTCATTGCATTTCCCTCAAATTAACTGAACAGAGGTGTTGGTTGGTTTTCAGGCCAGCTGATGTAGACAGTCTCGTCCCAAGTCGGCGGTGTAATGTTGCGCACATACCAATAAGGTGCGGGAACTTGGCTTTTGACGACACGGCCGTTGGCAAGTTTGATGTGGTAAATCGCGAAGCTGCCCAAGTAGGCAATTTCTTTGACTGTACCTTGGGCCCAGTTGTGCGCGCCCAAGTGTTCCGGTTTTTCTTTATGCAAATCAATATCTTCAGGACGGATGCTGATCCAGATTTCATGGTCGTTTGGAACGCCCAAGCCGTGGTCGATGCGGACGTGGTTTTCCAAGCCGTCACATTTGACGATGGAGAAATCGGCGCGGTCGTCAATAACGACGCCGTCAAAAATATTGGTTTCGCCGATAAATTCAGCGGTAAAGCGGCTGTTAGGATAGTCGTACACGTCGCTAGGCGTGCCGACTTGGCGCAATTGGCCGTCGGACATAATGGCGATACGGGTCGCCATCGTCATCGCTTCTTCTTGGTCGTGGGTAACCATGATGCAGGTTACGCCGACTTGTTCCAGCGTGTTGACCAATTCCAGTTGGGTTTGTTGGCGCAGTTTTTTATCGAGTGCGCCCAAAGGTT
>NZ_JBQCWY010000033.1:0-16053 GCF_051956955.1 Neisseria sp. P0021.S005
TCATCGTTCGCAAAATCTCTAGCGGCGAAGGTGTAGAACGTACTTTCCAACTGTACTCTCCTACCGTAGAAAAAATCGAAGTTAAACGCCGTGGTGACGTACGTCGCGCCAAACTGTACTACTTGCGCGGCCTGACCGGTAAAGCAGCTCGCATTAAAGAAAAATTGCCTGCTCGCAAAGGTTAAAGCCTTCATCAAAAACCCACTTCAATGAAGTGGGTTTTTTGTTTTTATACAAGAACGCCTTGTCTTTCTTACACAATCCTGTAAGCCAATCACAATTCCCATCTCACGCATAAACTTAAACAGAATTATAACTCCCCCTGCTTCTTTTAACCTTTATAACAAAGGCCGTCTGAAACAAAAGATGCAGACGGCCTTTAATCACATCAGACGGTTATTTAAACCATCTTGCCAATGCTGGGATACGCGACAACAACAGTGTATCCAAAATCCAAATAACAGCGATTGCAGCAATGGCCGTTGGAAAAATCACAGCCAAAATCAGAAGTGGCACAGCCATTGCCCACCATACCGGAAATTTAATTTTCTGTGCAGGAGGAACTAAACCTCGCGCTTCCGAAGGGCGGCGTTTCCACCACATTACACAACCGCTGACACAGATAAAGATAATCGCCAGGCAGAACAAGACATTTGCCAATACGCTCCACCAGCCCAGCGTACCCATATGCAAAGCAATGCTTGCCGCCATGAATTTACCAAACCAGTTGTAATCATCGAAATGAATATCAGCCAGGATTTTGCCACTGTATTGATCAATGTGTACCGTACGATCCGCAGTCGGACTAATCATATCGTAGCTCATTGAGTCTTGCGACAGCGTCCATACACCGGTCTCACCCTTAGGCAAATTAAGCTGATAGCGACCTTTAAAGCCAATTTCGCGCGCAAAGCGGTCAACCGTCTCCAACGTCATCGGCTCACTCGGATTAATGCCGTTTTCGCCCATTGTCGTACCGGAAACCGGCATAGGCGTCAGCTCCAAAATCCACGGCACTTCTTTGGATTTACCGTCGTTCAGCACATCACCATGGGTTGATACGGAAGATACAGGATTAGGCTCCACGCCCCATTTACCCGTAGGAAATTGACTCCACGCTTGAACCACTTTACCACCCCAAATACCTGCCCAAGCAACGCCCGACAGACAGAACAGCAATAAAATCAAAGAAACCCAAGAGCCAAATGCACCGTGCAGGTTGCGCCACCAAGAACGACCTTTGCCTGCTTTAGGTAAAAAAACAGCCTTCAGACTACGCTGTTTTACCCACCACAAATAAATACCGGTCACAATCATGATGATGGTTAGCGACGCAGCGGTTTCCAACAGGTAGTCCCCTGTCGCCCCAATCATAATATCGCCGTGGATTTCATCCATCGTGTGATACCAGCCTTGACCGCGCGGCATCGTGTTCACGACTTTTGCCGTATAGGGATCAACGGCAACCATAGTGGCTTTATCGTCATTGTTCACGCGGAATACGGCAACCATATCATCTGTGCGCGGCGCAATATACTGCACCACAGAGGAAGTTTCCGGATTCACAAACTGTCTGGCAGCTTCAGCCTGAGCCGACAAAGGCTGAACCACTGCCTGAGGCGTAACATGTATGCGCTCGCCTTCTTTACCGGTAATATTGGCAAATAGCAGCATTCCCAACCCTGTAACAGCCAGCAGGGTTAAAAACGGCGCAACCAAAAGTCCGGCATAAAAATGCCATCGCCAAACAGTCAAATAACGGCGGTTAGCCTGTTGTTCATTTTGGGAAGTTGGTTTTGTTTCCATATATTCTCTTTATATAGTCAAAGCAGACTAATTATTACGAATTAGTATCAGGCATTTTAATCAAAAACATTCATTTAAGAAACCGTTTTTCCGATGCAGCTTTGAAATACTTCAATATTTAGTTTTCAGGCCGTCTGAAAAACAAAATAGACAGAAAACAACACTTTACTGAAAATCCGTTTTAATTATTGCGGTTTCGGCAGAATTTGGTAGAATACAGGCATTACTTATTTATTCATCAAGCCGCCAAGCTTTGGCGGCTTGTATTTTTATTTCCAATCCGGCTACCGCGCGTGGCCGGATAAAATTTTAAAAGCATCATCATGCTTTCATGGAGAACTCAATGCAAAAAATCCCTTTGACCGTCCGTGGTGCAGAATTGTTGAAACAAGAACTTCAACACCTCAAAAGCGTAGCACGCCCAGAAGTCATTGAAGCCATCGCCGAAGCACGTTCACACGGCGACTTGTCTGAAAACGCAGAATACGAAGCCGCCAAAGAGCGTCAAGGCTTTATCGAAGGCCGCATTGCCGAGTTGGAACACAAACTCTCTATGGCGCACATCATCAACCCTGCCGAAATCCATGCAGAAGGCAAAATTGTGTTCGGCACAACTGTGACACTGGAAGATTTGGAAACCGAAGAACAAGTTACCTACCAAATCGTCGGTGAAGATGAAGCAGACATCAAAGAACACAAAATCTACGTTGGCTCCCCCATTGCCCGAGCCCTGATCGGCAAAGAAGAAGGCGACGTTGCAGAAGTTCAAGCACCCGGCGGCGTGCGTGAATATGACATCATTGCCGTGCAATATATTTAAATAAACAAAAGGCCGTCTGAAAACATTTTCAGACGGCCTTTTGCTGTACCTAAAAACACCATAATCAAAGAAAATAAAATCTTCACAGGAGAAGCATAATGAATCTACTATACAAAATTATCCAAACCGCTGCCGCCATGTGGCTTGGTATGCAGCTGACAGCAGGCTATGTTACTGCCCCTATCCTATTCCGCATCCTGCCCAAAATGCTGGCAGGAGAAATTGCCGGCATTTTATTTGCTATTACAGCACTTTGTGGCTTAGTTATTTTTGGCGCAGCCTATGCCTTTTTCAGACGGCAACTTGCCTCCCTCTCTTGGTGGGTTTTGGTGCTTTGGCTACTCTTAGCCTGTAATCATCTTTTGGTTACGCCGGTTATCGAGGCACACAAGTACGGGCTGGATAACTGGCTCTTGTCTCTAGTAGGCGGTACATTCGGCATTTGGCATGGCTTATCCAGTATTATCTTTTTGATTTGTACGATACTGGCAGCCATCTGCGTATGGAAATGGCCCAAACCAAACTAATCTGTCTTAATAAAAGGCCGTCTGAAAAAAGTCTTTCAGACGGCCTTTTATTTTGAATCATAAATTCCCTGACTCTTCAAATATAAACCATAAAAAAATGCCCTGCATATTGCAGGGCATTTTTCACAAACCGATTAAGGTTTAGCGTAACCGTGAACGCCATTGTAAGGAGCTGGGATCCAACCTTCATCAGTAGCAGGCAATTCACCTTGACCTTCGATAGTTTGGCCTGGAGCAACTTGACGAGTAACAACGCTGCGGATTTTAACATCAACGCGACGGTCAGGTTCGATACAAGCGATAAGGGCAGCACGTTTCTTAGCTTTAGAAACTTTTTTACCCAGTTTAGCAACTTCAGCTTCACAAGTAGCAGTCATTTGAGCTTGAGACTCGCCCAGACCTACTGCAGAGATTTTGCTAGAAGCAACGCCACGGCCTACCAAGTAGTTAGCAACTACGTTGGCACGACGCTCAGACAGAGCTTGGTTGTATTCTTCAGAACCCATGAAGTCAGTGTGACCTTCAACACGTACAGTTTGTACGCTGTCGTTGCTCAGGCGTTGAGCCAAAGAATCCAAGTTTTCTTGAGCTTCAGGACGCAGGTTGTCTTTGTCGAAGCCGAACAGAGTTTTAGTAGACAGAGAAACAGTTTCATCAACATACTCAGGAGCTTGTTGTACAGGAGCAACTGCTTCGCGGTCACCACATTCAACACGGCCTTCGGTAGCTTTGTCGAAGTAGCTGTTTTTCCAGCATTCGCCGTAGTTGTTACGGACGATTTCTTGAGATTGGCTGCTTACGGTGTAACCGTGTTTGGTGTGCGCTTCGCTGGCCATAGCGGTGCCAGAGGCAACCAAGGCAACGAACAATGCGCTTAATTTCAGCTGTTTGGTCATTTTATTCCCTCATCAAATTGTTATGCGGCGGACTAGGAAAGCAACCGCTGCAAAGTACCAATATACAGGCCGCAGTATCAAAACAGCGGCAAATCGGATATATCAGGTTGCACTATAAAGAAGCGCAAGGCAAACTGTCAATACTCGATGCCTTCAAACAATCATGAAGTGCCTGCTTCCTAGTAGTTAATCATGCCGAAAAATCAATCTTGTGTCATTAATTTAGGGCAAAATCAGACAATTCACCTACCTAAAGTTGTACAAAAACAACAAAACCCCTTTCCCTCTTCTTTCCTGAATTTCCTGTTTTCATATCATTAAAAGATATTTTCATTAAAAACAACCATTTTCAAAACTCGGGGCAAAACTGGGCAAAATATGTTAAATTACATGCCGTTTGTCGCACAAAATCCACAATAACAACGTATTCGGTACTGCTACCATGAAACTGCAACAATTACGTTACGCCCTTGAAGTTTACCGGCACAATCTGAATGTCTCTGAAGCCGCCGATGCGCTTTTCACATCCCAGCCCGGCATTTCCAAACAAATCCGCCTGCTTGAAGAAGAATTGGGTATCCAAATTTTTATCCGCAGCGGCAAGCGTGTGGTTTCCGTTTCGCAACCGGGCAAAGCCGTGTTAGAAATTTCGGAACGAATTTTGCGCGATGTACAAAACATTAAAAATATCGGCAGCGAGTTTACCGATCATGACAGCGGTTCGCTGACCATCGCGACAACGCATACCCAGGCGCGTTATGCCTTGCCCAAAATCGTTGCGGAATTTGTCAAAAACTACCCTAAGGTCAATTTGACCATCAAACAAGGCAGCCCTTCTGCGATTGCGCAAATGGTCAGCAGCGGCGAAGCAGATTTAGCAATTATTACCGAACAGATTGATGATCATCCTGAGTTAGGCAAGCTGCCCTGCTACGAATGGAACCATGCCGTGATTGTTCCGCATGACCACCCTCTTTTGGACTGCCGCAATCCTTTAAGCCTTGAAGATTTGGCTTCTTTTCCGCTGGTTACTTACGAATTTGCTTTTAATTCCGGCAGCAGCATTGCGCGTACATTTAATAAAGCGCATATTGAGCAACCTGATGTTGCCTTATCGGCTGCCGATACAGATGTATTGAAGACGTATGTCCGCTTAGGCTTGGGCGTTGGTTTGATGGCCAAAATGGCGTACGATCCCGTTGTCGATCAAGATTTACAGCTTATTGATGCGGCACACTTATTTGAACCGTCGCCCACTTGGATAGCCTTACGCTCGGATACTTACCTGCGCGGTTACGCGTATGACTTTATCCAGATGTTTGCACCGAAACTGACCAGAGAAGTAGTCGACCGCATTCTGTACACGCCGGTTGTTGAAGATTTTTCAATTTAATACCTGACTATCACTTGCGTAACTTAACAATTATTCTTTAATTCTTGTTAAAAAGGCCGTCTGAAATATTTCAGACGGCCTAAGATTCAGATAGCGTGCGAACAACCAGAAACCATTTTCTTCAAGGTTGTCGCATCTAAGATTTTGATGTGCTTGTGTTCAACCGAAATCAAGCCTTCATGATGGAATTTAGACAAGGTGCGGCTGACTGTTTCCAGCTTCAGCCCCAAATAGCTGCCGATTTCCTCACGCGACATCCGCAAGATAAAATCATTGGCGGCGAAGCCTCGTGAATAGAGACGCTGAGACAGGTTGAGCAAGAATGCTGCCAATCGCTCTTCAGCGCGCATATTGCCCAAAAGCAGCATAACGCCCTGATCTCGAACAATTTCGCGACTCATTAAGCGGAAAAAGTGAGAGCGGAGGCTGGGAATATCCTGACCGAGTTCTTCAATGTGTGTAAACGGAAGCTCGCATACCTCGCTGTCTTCCAAAGCCACAGCATCACAGCTGTGAATATGGGAACAAATCCCATCCATACCGATCAGCTCGCCCGACATAAAAAAGCCGGTTACCTGGTCTCGTCCATCTTGGCTGGCGACTGTTGTCTTAAAGAAGCCCGCACGGATGGCAAACAAAGAGGTAAATGGCTCGCCGGCACGGAACAGGTATTCACCTTTTTTCAGACGGCGGCTTTGACGGATAACCGCGTCTAATTGTGAAAATTCGTTAGGCATCAGTCCGACAGGCAAACACAGCTCGCGTAAAGAACATGTGGAACACAAGGTTTTCATTTGATGTGTTGCATTGTGTGTGGCCATAACGCACCTTTAATTTGCTTAGTTCTCTCAATCCCTGATGAAGCCGAATAACTATTGACCCATGTCAAAGTTGGCATATCATTATGAGGCATTCTACCAAACTATCGAAATTTTGACTAAAATTTTCCCTAATTTCCTTACTTCATACTACAAGCCCCGACCATGAAAATCATCCCTATCTCAAATAACACTAACACAAACAATGAATTACCGGAATTCGACCGCGAATTGATTGCCAGTTTGCCATCAAGCGGTCCACGTTATACATCCTATCCGACCGCCGACCGCTTCCATGAAGGCTTTAAAGAAGCCGAATATATCCAAGCTTTAAACCTGCGTAACATGGGCGCGCTCAACAAACCCCTTTCACTCTACATCCACATCCCCTTCTGCAATACCATCTGCTACTACTGCGGCTGCAACAAAATCATTACCAAAGACAAAAGCCGTGCCGATGCCTATATCCAGTATCTGGAAAAAGAAATGGAGTTGCTGGCACCGCATTTAGGCGGACGACACCAGCTTGCGCAACTCCACTTCGGCGGCGGCACGCCGACATTCCTAAGCGACGACCAACTCGAACGCGTCTTCGAAATGATCCGCAAATACTTCCAGCTCATCCCCAACGGCGAATACTCCATCGAAATCGACCCGCGCAAAGTCAGCCGCAAAACCGTCCTCAAACTGGGCAAACTCGGTTTCAACCGCATGAGTGTCGGCATTCAAGACTTCGATCCTAAAGTGCAGGCAGCCGTCAACCGTATCCAAAGTTACGAAGAAACCAAAGAAGTCATCGATGCCGCCCGCGAAGCAGGGTTCAAATCCGTCAGTGTCGATTTGATTTACGGCCTGCCGCACCAAAACACCGAAAGCATCAAAACCACCATCGACACGGTCTTGTCGCTTGACCCTGACCGCCTCGCCCTCTACCACTACGCCCACCTGCCGCATATCTTCAAACCGCAACGCCGTATCGACACCAATGTCGTTCCCGGCAGCGAAGAAAAACTCGATATGCTGCAATATTGCGTCCAAACCCTGACTGAGCGCGGCTACGTTTTCATTGGCATGGACCACTTTGCCAAACCTGACGACGAACTCTCCATCGCCCTCAAAGAAGGCTTCCTGCAACGCAACTTCCAAGGCTACTCAACCTATGCCGACTGCGATTTGGTAGCGATCGGTGTGTCCTCTATCGGCAAAATCGGCAGCACCTACTCCCAAAACGAGCGCGACATCGATGCCTATTACGCCGCTCTTGATGCCGGACATCTGCCGATTATGCGCGGCTACCAGCTTGATCAAGACGATATCCTGCGCCGCAACATTATTCAGGATTTAATGTGCCGCTTCTCGCTTGATTATCAAATTTACGAAAGCGTGTTCGGCATTCCGTTTAGCCGCTATTTTGCAGCCGAACTGGAAGATATGAAGCAACTTGAAACCCTCGGCCTGGTCCGTCTCAAACCGCACAGCCTGACCGTGACACCGAAGGGCCGTTTCCTGATCCGCAACATCGCCATGGTGTTCGACTACCATTTGCGCCATAAAGAAACCAAAGCCAAATACTCGCAAACCGTATAAACAGGAATGGAAAAGGTCGTCTAAAAATTTTCAGACGACCTTTGTTTTTATTTTCAATACTTTCGGGTAACATAAAACCATATTTTCCGCTTTATCAGAATTCAAAGTTAATTTGTATAGGCGCGTATCCTATGGTTACCGAACAGCAAAACGATATCCTCAGCATCAATCAAGTACAGCTTCTCCTTGCAGAAAAACGCACGGCACTTGCTATCATGCGTACGGGCATTGCCGTTTTCGCACTCCCTTTGTCTATTTTCAGTGCGCTGATTGCGACATCGAAATGGTACGAGGCCGTTGATGTTTGGCCTTTGCTCGTACTGGTCAGTCTGATGAACATCAGCTTGATTATTTTCTCGGTCTATCTAATTACCCGCTCGCTCCGTAGAATGCACCAATATGACCAGCTGATTGCCGATATCAAATACAACAATCAGTCTTTGCGCAAACTGATTAAGTCATAAAATGCAGATAGTTGGGGCTACACATAGGTCGTCTGAAAATCAAAATATAGCGGAACTCCAAATATGTATTAAAACATGATTCTGCCAAACATACCGTAATTATTCTTGGTGACGTTACTGTACACTTTGCTCCCCCATTTGAATCGATACGATACCATTGAAGTAATTGGGATTAAAATGAACAACAAATATAAAGAATGGATAAAAATCATACTGCTCCCTCATTTAATAACGGCTATTTTTTTAGGGCCAGCAATAATTGTTTTTTGGTCAGGTGGATTTATCGGTCTCTATTCTGTTATAAACGTGTTCAGTGAATTAGGATCGCTTAAATATTATATTTATATTGGAATTCCTTTAATTTTTATAATGTTCTTACTTGGGTTTTATTGGAGAAATCTGAAAATAGGGAAGATACTGACTTCTTCTGCGATATATTTATGGTTTCTCTTAGGTTTTTTATGCCTAGGGTGGCAGATATAAACTTATTGAAATGATCAACTCAATTGGATATTAGGAACCCTGCTGGATACACCGATCGTGTGTAGACAAATACGAATGCAGTCTGCAATTTTGGTTTGTCCAGTCTCTTGTCTCAAACGCTTTTAAAATATGGAACAACCTGATTTTTTCCCCATCCCCAGTCCCTGCATCGGCGTTTGTGAAGCCAATGCCAAAGGCTATTGCAAAGGCTGCCTGCGCAGCCGGGAAGAGCGCTTGTACTGGCTCCAGATGACCGACAGCCAAAAGCATCAAGTCATGCACCTTCTATCCCTCAGGAAAGCCAAAATCCGCAACCGCAAAATGGAAAAAACCGAAACGGGCGAACATCCGGTTCAAAACCTGCTCGATTTCTAAATTGCCCTTGCCTACCGCACACCACAATAAGGAAAAACATGAAAAAACTGCTTGCCTGCCTGCTTGTGCCATTGACTGCCCTCGCCCTGGGCGCCTGCAAACCCGCCGCGATCTCACCCGACAACAAACCTGCCGAACTTAACTGGCAGCAGCCTAAACTGACCAGCAATGTTTGGAAAATCAGCAAAGAAGGCCAACCCGATTCCTACCTGCTCGGCACCATCCACATGGGACGAACCAATCAAACTTTGTCTTCCGATGCGGTCAAACTGTTGCAATCCACCAACCAACTGACCACAGAAATTGACCCACTGCCGGACAGCAGTCCGGAAACGAAAAAAATGTATCAAAAATACTTCAAAGAAGTCATGAGTACCGAACCGCTTAGCCGCAAGCTTGGCAAAACAGATTTCCGTCTTTTACAAGAAATCTATTCAAAAAATGAAGAAAGCCGACCCATCACCAGAATTGCCGACAAACTCCACCCGTGGGCAGCATTGGTTTTTGCCGGCAGCGCATTTCCCCAAGGATATAGCGCAGAAACCGGTGCAGATATGTTGCTGACCAACGCAGCAGTCAATATCAACAAACCGCGTAGTTCATTAGAAAGCTTGGACGAAGTTTCCGCAATCTTCAAAGCACAGCCTGAAGAAACCATGCTCAACTTTCTGAAAGCCAGCATTAAAACCAATAAAGAAGAAACCGAAGATATCAAAAAACTCCATCAAGCCTATTCAGAAGGCCGCTTTGAAGAACTCATCCCACTTTTGGAAGAAACCGAACAGTGCACCCTCAAACGTGTTGATGCTAAACACGCCAAAGCCATGTCCGATTGGCTGAAAAACGACCTCCTGATCCGCCGTAACTTGGCATGGCTACCTGAAATCCGCAAGCAATCGGCCAAACAAAGCACCCTCTTTGCTGTCGGCATTGCCCATTTACCCAGCGGAAAAGGCTTAATCGAACTATTGCGTCAAGAAGGCTATCAAGTGACGCCCGAACCCAAAGTCCTGATTTGGCAATAAACCCAATCAAACAACAAGGCCGTCTGAAAGTCTTTCTTTCAGACGGCCTTTATTTAATCTCTATTAAATGAAGCGGTAAGCAGCGTTGAGCGCAAAACTCAATCGCCCAATGCCGCTACCATCACCGCTTTAATCGTGTGCATCCGGTTTTCTGCCTGATCAAACACAATACTGGCTTCGCTTTCAAAGACTTCTTCCGTTACTTCCACACCATTCAGGCCGAATGTCTCATAAATCCATTCACCGACTTTGGTTTCACGATTATGGAAAGCAGGCAGGCAATGCATAAACTTGACTTGCGGATTTTCAGCCGCGGCCATTAATTCGGGCGTAACTCGGTAATCTTTCAGCAAATCGATACGTTCCTGCCACGCCTCTTTAGGCTCACCCATGCTGACCCACACATCGGTATGGATAAAATCCACGCCTTTCACGGCTTCTTTCACATTCTCCGTCAACAGAATCCGTCCACCGGTCTCTTTGGCAACAGCCTGCACTGTCTCGATAATGTTTTCAGACGGCCACAAACTTTTCGGTGCACCGATACGCACGTCCATGCCCAGTTTCGCAGCCAACACCAGCAACGAATTGGCCATGTTGTAACGCGCATCACCGACGTAGGCAAACGCAATTTGGTTCAAAGGCTTGTTGCTATGCTCGCGCATCGTCAGCGCATCAGCAAGCATTTGAGTCGGGTGAAACTCGTTGGTCAAACCATTGAACACAGGCACGCCTGCATACTTGGCCAGCTCTTCCACCACATCCTGTCCAAAACCGCGATATTCGATACCGTCAAACATCCGCCCCAAAACCCGCGCCGTATCCTTAATACTTTCCTTATGCCCAATTTGGCTGGCAGAAGGCTCCAGATAAGTTACCCCTGCCCCTTGATCGCGCGCGGCCACTTCAAACGCGCAACGGGTGCGGGTCGATGTTTTCTCGAAAATCAGGGCAATGTTTTTCCCCTTCATCCGCTGCACCTCGCGCCCTGCTTTTTTAGCGGCTTTCAATTCGGCGGCAAGATCGAGATAGGCAGTAATTTCTTCCGGCGTGAAATCCAAAAGTTTTAAAAAATGGCGGTTTTTCAGGCTCATGTCTTATTTCTCTTTTTTCTAGCGTGGGCGTTGCCCAACATTTTTCTCCATGCAGATTTCGTCGGGCTTCCACCGACCTTCTGCTGCTCAATTTTTTTAACGTGCGAAGCCTGCCCGAAGCATGGCCCCTTATCCTCTATCAAAACTCAAAACAAGGCCGTCTGAACCTCGCCTCTCTCCAAGGCAAGCAACGATTGTTTGCGGTTCAAACCGCCTGCGTAGCCGGTCAGCTTACCGTCGCTACCGATAACGCGGTGGCAGGGAATCAAGATAGACACCTTGTTCTGCCCGTTTGCAGCGGCAACGGCGCGAATGGCTTTAGGATTGCCCAACTGTTGCGCCTGCTCCTTGTAGCTGCGCGTTTCGCCGTAAGGAATAGTCAGCAGCGCATTCCACACCTGCTGCTGAAAGGCTGTACCTATCGTTTCCAAAGGCGTCGCAAAAACTTTTAGACGGCCTTGGAAGTATAAATCCAATTCTTGACGCAAAAGTTGCGTTTGCTCATTTTCTTGGAAAATAAACTGTCCGTTCAAAGCTTTTTGGACAGCCATGATTTCCTGTTCCATATGTTTCTGCCCGACAAATTCCAGCAGACACAAACCCTTGCTGCCGAACACCGCCAACATCTCGCCCAACGGCGTGGCAACCGCGGCCGCAGTCAGTTCGTTCGGACTATCAGGATAACGCGTTTCCAACAGTCGGATAGCTCGGCGGATACGGACATATTCTTCAGGCGCACAACCGATACAGTCAATAAAATCCTGCTCAAACTGCTTGGCTTCGTGTTCGGTAAGACGCTCGTGCAGTAAGGCTTCGAGAGTAGCGGGAAAGTCAGTTTCCAACTGCTCTCGGATTTCATTCCACTTTGATGGAAGCTCGTTTAAAGAAGGCAGAGTAATCATATTTTGCCTTGTTCAATTATCGATAACTTAAGAGAAAACCGAAAGAGCAAAAGAATCGTATCGCCCTATCGTTTTTCAAAGCCTACGGTACGGCCTTTTCACTTCAACAGGCGTTTCAACATACCTTCATACACCGCCGACAACTTCGGAATATCTTCCAAACGTACGTTTTCGTTGATTTGGTGGATGGTCGCGTTAGACGGGCCTAATTCGATGAGCTCTTTCGCAATGGCTTTGATGAAGCGTCCGTCCGAAGTGCCGCCGGTGGTGGACAATTCAGCCTCAACGCCACAAATCTCGGCAATGGCTTCGCGTGCCACATCGGTCAGTTTTCCTGCCTGTGTCAGGAAAGGTTGGCCTGAGCAAGACCACTGCAAATCGTATTGCACGCCGTGTTTATCCAAAATGGTATGAACGCGTTGTTTCAGCCCTTCTTCAGTAGACTCGGTAGAGAAACGGAAATTGAATTTGACGTTTAGCTCGCCCGGAATCACATTGGTCGCGCCTGTGCCGCCGTTAATATTGGAAATTTGGAAACTGGTCGGCGGGAAGTATTCGTTGCCCTCGTCCCAGACTTCCTGCGTCAGCTCCAGCAAGGCCGGGGCAAAAGTATGCACGGGATTGATTGCCAAATGCGGATAGGCAATATGGCCTTGCTTGCCTTTGATGGTCAGATTGCCCGACAACGAGCCGCGTCGGCCGTTTTTCAACATATCGCCCAATTTATCCACGGCAGTCGGTTCGCCGACGATACAGTAATCAATCAATTCGCCACGCGCTTTCAATACATCGACAACTTTGGTTGTGCCATCCAGCGCATCGCCCTCTTCGTCTGAAGTAATCAGGAGCGCGATACTGCCTTGATGATCGGGATATTCGGCAACGAAACGCTCACAGGCGGTAACGAAGCAGGCAATGCTGGTTTTCATGTCCGCCGCGCCGCGGCCATACAGACGGTCTTCACGCTCGGTCGGTTCAAACGGAGGCGAATCCCATTTTTCAACAGGACCTGTCGGCACAACGTCGGTATGTCCGGCAAAGCAGAACACCGGAGCCTGAGTACCGCGGCGCAACCAAATGTTTTTGGTGTCGCCGAAATGAAGCTCTTCTACGGCAAAACCGATTTTTTGCAGGCGTTCGGCCAGCAGTTGTTGGCAGTTTTGGTCATCCGGCGTAACGGACGGGCGGGAAATCAGCTCTTTGGCAAGCTCTAGGGATTGGGTTTCGGTCATATTTGCTCACTTTGAGAAACAGGCCGTCTGAAACGTTCTGAATATGATTTTCAGACGGCCTTGAGTTTATTTGAAGATACTGAATGGGCAGTTTCCCTTTCTGCATCCTGATTTATTTTCCATGACAAGCTTCATACAGCGGCAGTAAGTCTTCCACTGTTTCCACTATCCATTTCGCGACATCCTGCTTGCCCAAATCATCGCGTTCGATGTGTTTGCCGATACAGAAGAAATCTTTATCGTCTCGAAGCTTTCTATCGCCGTCGCTTTGTTGGGCAACGGTACGATAATCGTCATATTCGCTTTCCGCACCGTGCCACATATCGAAGGAAGCGTATTTTTCAGTATCAAAATTATCCAGCCAGCGGTTGTAATCAGGCAGCGCAATGGGAGAAACATCGGCTTTATAGCAATGCCAGTCCAAGCTGACGCTCAAACGGCGGCGATTCAGCAAAATCGATAAAATCGCTGCGGAATTTTTATATTGTTCGTATTTGAAATAGGCAAAAAAATGGGCGCGGACCTGCCAGCCGTTACACCAGCGTTCGATATGCGGCGGCGCAAACGGTGCACCCAATTCGGCGGCAACCTGCTGGATTAGCTGCTGCCATACCTGCCAGTTTTCTTTATAGTCTGCCTTGATTTGCGGAATGCTTTCAGGCTGGTATTTTTTAAGCTGGGAAAACTGGAAAAAAGGGATATTGAACAAATCGCAACTTTTTGGGGTCAGCATAGTGTATTCCTTGAGACGATTGTTTCAGACGACCTTATTTGCGGCGGCGTGCAGCCATAATTTCGCCGATTTCGGTCAGTTTTTCTTTGGGGATAAAGGTTTTGCCCATATCAAATAGCGGCTCTTCAATCGCCAGATGAACATCATATCCTGCGACAAAGCGTTTGAACGTTTCCGCATCGGGGATATAGGCGTTGTCTGCTTCGAGTTTGGCGAATTCGGCAGATACCGCCGCCCAGTTGTTGTGCAGGCTGATATGTTGGCGCAAAAGCTCGTCAACGCTTTCTTGAGCTTGCGGCGCATATTGCAATAGAAGCGGGAAGAAATTTTCTTCTTCGTCTTCATGGTGCAACGGCGCGGCAACATTAAAATATTGGGCAATTTGGCGGATGGTTTGCAAAACGATTTGATTGCAGCCGTTTTCGGCAATATAGTTCGACAACATGGCAACCTGGCTGCAGAAACGGCGCACTTTGCCATGACAGGCGTACAGCATTTCAATGGGTTCGGCAAAAGTAACGCTTTTGGTTTCAAACGGATTCATGGTTTTGAAGTTTTATTCTTAAATTAATGTTTCCAGATTATAACAAAACAGCCTGCGCAAGGCAGGCTGTCTGTTTTCGAGCTTGAGGCGGATTAGTCAACCAAAGTAACTTTACCGTTCATCAAAGCGCCGTGACCTGGGAAGGTACAAGCGAATTTGTATTCGCCGCCGGCCAATTTAGCAGGATCCAGAGTCAGGGAAGCTTCTTCGCCGCCGCCAACCAGTTTGGTGTGGGCAACAACGCGTGCGTCGTCAGGTTTAACGTAGTCAGTTGCAGCAGCACCGGCACCGTCTTTGAAAATACCGTCCATGTCTTCGGCTTTACCGATGACGATGTTGTGACCCATGCTTTCTTTAGGTTGGGTACCAGTGTGTTTCAAAGTGATGGTGAATTCTTTACAAGCTTTGCTCACTTGGATTTCTTTAGTGTTAAACTGCATAGCGTCGTTGGCTTCAACAGTAGTTGCGCAGTTGCCGGCAGCAGGAGCGGCGGCAGCATCGGCTGGAGCAGCTTCAGAGGCAGGAGCGGCATCGGCAGGTGCAGTAGTTTCTGCAGGAGCAGCTTCAGAAGCAGCGGAAGCAGCAGGTGCTTCAGCAGGTTTTGCAGCTTCTTGAGAGCATGCAGCTAAGCCGATAACGGCAGCGGAAATCAGAGCCAGATAAGCTTTCATTGATGTATCTCCTAATGATGAGAGTCTTGTTAAGTTCTATTAATAGAACCCGCGCGAATATATTAACAAAGACAAATGTCAAACTTAAACTTATTCACGCAGAGTGATAAGAAATTCAGGCGTTATTTTGCTACAAACTTCACACGAAATCAAAATTTCAGGCCAAGTTTACATCAGTTTACCTAAAAGAAAACAGTTACTGTTTAGGTCGTATTTCTTTAGTATTAGATGCTATCAGTCAAATGAAATAAATTTTAACATTTATTAACCATAATCTCATTCGGCATGATTTTAGCGGCTGTGCTTGCGCACCAATTCTGCCAATGCCGCCGCCAATTCGGGATGTTTGCCTTCCAATTTGGCTGCCGCCTCATCGAAGCTGTCTAAAGCTGCCTCGCTCAATCTCAAACTATTGGTTTTCGGCTGAGCCGGAGGCTTGGGAACTACCCTGACCACCACTTCCCTGACGCCTGTATGCAATGTTTGCAACTTGGGCAACATGGCAGGCAGGATCATTTTCAAACGCGAAGCAGCCATATTATTGGCGGCAAGCAAGACCAATCTTCCGTCTTCTACGCAGGCCGTCTGAAAATGCGGATGCAGGTTGGCCGGCAAAACCGTTTTGATTTTTGCATCCAATTTCCGCCATTGTTGCGATTGTTGCAACAAGCCCGCCAATAAAT